>DNAU01000296.1:977-14297 GCA_003491925.1 Chloroflexota bacterium | reverse complement strand
ATGGGCGACAACATCTACCTCGGTGACCGCGACGGGGTTCGCACCCCGATGCAGTGGAGCGCCGACCGCAACGGCGGCTTCAGCCGCGCCGATTTCGCCCAGCTCTACCTGCCGCCGCTGATGGATCCGGTGTACGGGTTCCAATCGGTGAACGTCGAGGCCCAGCAGCGTGGCGAGACCTCGCTCCTGCAGTGGCTCCGCCGCTTCGTCGGGGTGCGCCGACGCTGGCCCGTCTTCGGCCTGGGAAGCTTCGAATCGCTCAACGCGACCAATCCCTCGGTGTTTGCGTACCTGCGTACCCACGAGGATCATGTGGTCCTATGCGTGAACAACCTGTCGCGATTCGCCCAGCCGGTGGAGCTGGACCTTCGCCGCTACGACGGGATGACCCCGGTGGAGATGCTGGGCAGGGTGCATTTCCCGAGAATCGGTGAGCTGCCCTACCTGCTGACCCTCGCTCCGCACGGTTTCTACTGGTTCAGCATCGAGATCGTCGCATGAGAGTCCCCTACCCATGGCTCTGACCGCCGACCCGAGCGCCAGCGTGCTGGAGCGTTTCGGCATCGGCCCGGCCGCGCCCGCGATCCGCTCCTGGCTGCTCCGAGCGCGCTGGTTCGGGGGCAGGCGGCAGCGGGTGGAGAAGGTCGAGCTCGACGACCTGGCGGTGCTGCGCGCCGCCGCGCCCCTGGTCCTCTTCACCCTCTGGCGGGTCGACTACGCGAGCGGTGGCCCCGAGATCTACAGCCTCCCGCTCGGTGTCAGGCGCGCCCCTCACCCGGTGGCCCGGCTCGGCCCCGAGCACCTGATCTGCACCGTGGACTCCGCCGAGGGGGACCTGCTCGTCTATGACGCCCTGGCCGATCCGGAGGCCGCCGTCGAGCTGTGGAGGATGCTGGCCGAGGAGCGCGAGGTCCAGACCGCCGCTGGCCTCCTGGTCGGCCACCGGCTCGTCCCCATCGACCCCGAGATCCCCGACCGGCCCCGGCTCCTTGACGTCGAGCAGAGCAACTCGGCCCTGGTCAGAGGCCAGCTCGACTTCCTCAAGTGGAGCCGGAGGATCGAGCCCGGCCCCAGCGTGGAGCTGGAGATGGCGGAGGCCCTCAGGGAGCGCGGGTTCCCTCACGTCCCGGCACTTCATGGGCACATCAGCCACCGGCGCGGCGGGCAGGAGCCCTCCCTTCAGGCTCTGCTCAACGCGTACCTGCAGAACGGCACCGAGGGCTGGACACTGGCCCTCACCTCGCTGCGGGACCTCTACGCGTCCGCCGAGGAGGCCGGGGGCGGTTCGGCCCGGGAGCGGTGGGAGCTGGTCGACGATCAGGGCGGCTCCTTCCAGGGCGAGGCCGCCCGACTGGGAGCGGTCACCGCCGAGCTGCACCTGGCTCTGGCCGATCCCAGCCGGGGCGATCTCCTGGCCGCCCCGGCGCCCGCGGGGCCGACACAGCTGGCCGCGTGGGCCGACGCCATGACCGGCCGGCTCGACCTCCTGCTGGCCGCAGAGGAGCCGGCGCTCGCCCCGCTGCTCGAGAGACGCGAGCTGATCGTCGCCCGCTTCGACGCTCTTCGCCGGCTCTCGGATGGCGGTCTGGCGACCCGGGTCCATGGCGACTACCACCTCGGCCAGGTTCTCCGCACCGATGATGGGTGGAAGATCATCGACTTCGAGGGCGAGCCGGCCCGGGAGGTCGAGGAGCGGCGACGCCCCTCCTCACCGCTCCGTGACGTGGCCGGGATGCTGCGCTCCTTCGACTACGCCGCCGCGGCGGCCCTGAGGCAGCGGATGCAGCCCCAGGACCCGCTCTGGCAGCACCTCTCCGCTGCCGGCGAGGCCTGGGCCGGCGCCAACCGCGACGCCTTCTGGGCGGCCTATCTGGAGCGCCTCGAGGGGAGCGGGCTGCTCCCCGGGGACGGCGGTTCCCTGGTCGTGCGCCGTGCATTCGAGGTGAGCAAGGCGGTGTACGAAGTCGGCTACGAGCTCGGCCACCGCCCGGACTGGGTGGAGATCCCGCTGCGTTTCCTCCTGGCGGGAACCCTGTGAGCATCGCCCGCCGCGCCTCCCTCAGCGCCGCCTGCACCCGGCTGGCCGCCGGGACCCACCACGATCCCCACCAGATCCTGGGCCCCCACTCCACCGAGGGCTCGACCGTGGTGCGCTTCTACCACCCCGACGTGGTCGAGGCCTCGGTCGCCTATGCCGGCGGCGTGGTGCCCATGGAGCGGGTCGACCAGCGCGGCCTGTTCGAGGCGGCGCTCCCGGTCGGCGAGCTGGACGGTTATCGCCTCCGGTGTCGCGGCCCCCTCGGAAGCTGGGAGATGGACGACCCCTACCGGTTCTGGCCGACCCTCGGCGACCTCGACCTGCACCTGATCGGCGAGGGTCACCATCGCGAGCTCTGGCGCCGGCTGGGGGCTCGGGTCATCGACCACCAGGGGGTGGCCGGGGTGGCCTTCGCGGTGTGGGCCCCGAACGCCCGTGGCGTGAGCCTGGTCAGCGACGCCAACGGGTGGGACGGCCGGGTCCAGCCGATGCGGTCGCTCGGAGCCAGTGGGGTGTGGGAGCTCTTCGTCCCCGGCATCGGCGCTGGGACCAAGTACAAGTTCCGGGTCGTCCGCTCCACCGGGCGTCGCATCGACAAGGCGGATCCGCTGGCGCGATGGACCGAATCGCCGCCCAGAACCGCCAGCATCGTCGAGCAGAGCCACCACGCCTGGGCCGACGATGCCTGGCTGCAGCGCCGGGCGACCGACCCGCTGCTCGACCGTCCGCTCTCCATCTACGAGGTGCACCTGGGGTCCTGGCGTCGCACCCTGGACGGCCGAGTCCTCAGCTACCGCGACCTCGCCGAGCAGCTCGCCGCCTACTGCGCCGCGGCCGGTTTCACCCACGTCGAGCTGCTGCCGGTGAGCGAGCACCCCTTCGACGGCTCCTGGGGCTATCAGGTCTCCAGCTACTACGCTCCGACCGCGAGGTTCGGCGCCCCCGATGACTTCCGTGGCTTCGTCGACCACCTCCACCAGCATGGCGTCGGGGTCATCCTCGACTGGGTGCCCGCCCATTTCCCCCGCGACGACTGGGCCCTGGCGCGCTTCGACGGGACCGCCCTCTACGAGCACATCGATCCTCGCCGCGGCGAGCAACCGGACTGGGGGACCCTGGTCTTCAACTTCGGGCGCAACGAGGTGCGCAACTTCCTGGTCGCCAACGCCCGCTACTGGGTCGAGGAGTTCCATATCGACGGGCTGCGGGTCGATGCGGTCGCTTCGATGCTCTATCTCGACTACTCGCGGCGGGAGGGGGAGTGGGTCCCCAACCAGTACGGCGGCCGTGAGAACCTGGAGGCCATCGCCTTCCTGCGCGAGTTCAACGAGGCGCTCCACGGCGACCACCCGGGCGTGATCACCGTCGCCGAGGAGTCGACGGCCTGGCCGGGGGTCTCCCGACCGACGTCGACCGGGGGGCTCGGCTTCACCTTCAAGTGGAACATGGGCTGGATGCACGACACCCTGGACTACATCAGCAAGGACTCGGTGTTCCGCCGCTACCACCATCACCAGATGACCTTCGGCCTCTGGTATGCCTGGTCGGAGAACTTCGTGCTTCCGCTCTCCCACGACGAGGTGGTCCACCAGAAGAGATCGCTGCTCAGCAAGATGCCCGGCGACCGATGGCAGCAGTTCGCCAACCTGCGGGCCCTGTTCGGCTGGATGTGGGCGCACCCCGGCAAGAAGCTCCTCTTCATGGGCGGCGAGCTCGGCCAGTGGGCCGAGTGGTCCCACCGGCAGTCGCTGGACTGGCACCTCCTGGAACACCCCGAGCACCTAGGGGTGCAGCGCCTGGTCCAGGACATCGGCGCCCGCTACCTGGAGAGCCCGTCCCTCTGGCAGCGCGACCACAGACCGGAGGGCTTTCGCTGGATCGACGCCGGCAACGCCGACCAGAACATCCTGAGCTTCGTCCGCTACGACGCCGCCGGCCGCCCCGGGATCGTCTGCGTGGCCAACTTCTCCCCGATGACCCACCACGGCTTCCGGGTGGGGGTGCCGCTCGGGGGCCGGTGGCGGGAGGTGCTGAACACCGACTCCGCAGCCTACGGAGGCAGCAATCAGGGCAACCTGGGCGGCGTGGTGGCCGAGCCGATCGGGTGGCATGGGCTGCCGTTCTCGGCGCCGGTGACGGTCCCCCCGCTGGCCGTGGTCTGGTTCGCGCCCGAGGCGTCGTAGACGCACCCCGGCAGCGCCGACGAGGCCTGGCCCTGCGCGACACCCGGTACAGCGGTTAGGGTTAGCCTGGAGACGAGGCCCGGACCTCGCGGTCCGTGCGCCAGCTGATCACCAGCGGGTGGATGCACCATGGACATGCCGGCGGTACGCCAGCGACTGGAAGCCGAGAAGGCCCGCCTCCGGGGCGTGCTCGACGCGGCCGGGCGCGGCCAGGGCACCCAGGAGGGTGGCAAACCCGACCAGCTGCCCGCCGAGCAGGCGGCCGAGACCCTGAACCGCGAGCTGGACTCCTCGGTCGAGCTGCGAGTGCGGACCGAGCTGGCTGAGGTGGAGGCCGCCCTGCACCGGCTGGACATCGGCCGCTACGGGCTCTGCGAGGTGTGCGGGGGAGAGATCGCCGAGGCGCGCCTGGAGGCGATGCCGGCGGCGCGCTACTGCGTGGCCGACCAGGCCCGGGCCGAGCGAGACGCGCGGCAGCGCGCCGGGCGGTGAGGCCGGGCCACCACAGCTCGGCAGGACGCTGGACTCGGGCGCTGGACTCCGGCTTGGGAAGCCGGCGCCACCGGGCGGGTGGCCTTCCTCAGCTGGTCAGCCTGGCCCTGGCTCCCGCCGGAGCCGCGGGCAGCTGGACCGTGAAGGTGGAGCCCTCGCCCTCGACCGAGGTGGCGGTGACGTCGCCACCGAGGCGCCTGACCAGCTCCCGGCAGAGGTAGAGGCCCAGGCCCGTGCCGCCGATCCCCTCGGTGGCCGCGGTGACGATCCGGCCGAACCGGGTGAAGAGCCTGTCCATGTCCGACGGGGCGATGCCCAGGCCCTGGTCCCTGATGTCGACCGCGACCTGGCGGCCGGCCCGGCGCATCCGAACCCCGATCTCTCCGCCCGACGGCGAGTACTTGATCGCGTTGTCGATGATGTTGGCGAACACGCGGAGCAGCTGCCCCCGATCCCCGAGCACCGGGGCCGGGCCGGCTCCGAGGTCGAGGTGGAGGCGATGGCGGTCGGAGGTCTCGACTCGGACAGCGGCCTCGGCAACCACGCCGGTGAGGTCGACCGGGTCACGTGTCGGGTCCAGACGCGTCTCGTCCAGGCGCGCCATCTCGACCAGCTCGGTGACCAGCTGCATCATCAGCTCGACGCTCTGGATCGAGGAGGTCACGGCCTCGCGCAACTCGGTGGCGAGGTCTCCGAGCATGCCGGACTCCATCATCGAGAGATAGCCGTAGACGATGGCGAGCGGCGACCGCAGCTCGTGGGTGGTCAGGTTCATGAAGTCGGACTTGAGCTTGTCGAGCGCGGTCATGCGCTCGAGCCGGAGGCGCAGCGAGCTCAGCTCATCCATGCCGTCCGGTCCGGAAGGGCCGTCGTCCCGCACCGCGCCGCGCTCACGCGCCTCAGCCGCATCCCGCACCACCCGAACGGCACGGTCGATCCTGTCCTCCTGGTCTCGGACCGGATGGACCCTGCCGTCCCAGGCCCTTGCCGGAGCGGTCTCGCCCTCCGGCGCGACGGCGCGGCCCCGTCCCACGGCCCGCTGCATCAGCCGGCATCCACGTGGAGCACGGCGCTGCCCACCAGCGTCGACACGCGTTCACACGCCCAGGCTCCCTGCATCATCCGCCCCGTTGTGACAGCCGGAAACCCCCATGCGGGGGGAGCTCGATCATAGGTCCGTGATCGCGCGAGGTCTCCGCGTTGCCGGATCGCGACTCGGGCGTCAGACCGTCCGTCACATGGCGGGGCCGGAGGGCAGGCCGTTCAGATCAATCGCGTGACCGAGCCGGCGGACGAGGCCAATCCCGGACGACCAGGCGGCGCCCAGGGCGTTCAGATCAAGAAAGCGAGCAGCGGAGGGAGGGAGCGCACTCATGTGCGTGACCGGCGGCGGGCCCACGGCCCGGCGACCTCGCAGCACAAAGCTGACGCCGAGCTGGACGTCCTGGACGCCGCCCAGCAGGGTGCGGAAGAACCCCCGGCGAGGATTGCCGTTCTCAGACCGGCTAGGCGAAGGAGCCGACGAGAAGGCGAGGGAGCATGCCTGCAGGTATTCGACCGAGCCCTCGCAGGAGGCGACACCCGCATCGCCGAGGATGGGGGCGTCAGGACCGTCGGGGGTTCTTCCGCACTCTGCTAATGGCGGAAGTGGCGCTCGCCGGTGTACACGACCGCCATCCCGAGCGCGTCCGCGGCGGCGGTGACCTCGCTGTCGTTCTTGGAGCCGCCGGGGTGTATCACGGCCCGCACGCCGGCCCTGCCCAGGGTCTCCAGGCCGTCGGGAACGGGGAAGAAGGCATCGCTGGCCGCCACCGTCCCCACCACCCGATCCCCCGCACGCGCCACGGCCAGCTCGGAGGCCTCGACCCGCGACATCTGACCGGCACCGACACCCACCGCCATCCGGTCGCCGACGATGACGACGGCATTCGACTTCACGTGGCGACAGACCCTCCAGGCCACCAGCAGGTCGACCCACTCGGCCTCGGTCGGCTCGCGCTGGGAGGCGACCTTCATCGAGGCGCGGTCCACCGAGACGCGGTCACGGCTCTGGACCAGCAGGCCGCCGCTCAGGCTGCGGACGTCATAGGCCGCGGCGCAGTCGGGACGGTGGAGGACCAGGACACGAAGGCGCTCACGCCGTGCCAGGCGGGCGGCGGCGTCCTCGTCGATGGAGGGGCAGATGACGATCTCCAGAAAGGTCTTGGCCAGCTCCTGGGCGGTCCCGAGATCGAGGGTGCGATTGAGCGCGACGATCCCGCCGTAGGCGGAGCGCGGGTCGCACGCGTAGGCGCGGCGATAGGCGTCCAGAGGCGTGTCGCCGGTGGCGAAACCGCACGGGTTGGTGTGCTTGATCACCGCCGCGGCCGGCTCGGCGAACTCGGCGACCAGGTTGGCCGCGGCGTCGGCGTCCAGCCAGTTGGTGAAGGAGAGCGCCGGGCCCTGGATCTGCCGGGCGTGGGCCACTCCCCCGGGGGCTCCTGGCACCCCGTAGAGTGCCCCCCGCTGGTGGGGGTTCTCCCCGTAGCGGAGCTCGGCGAGCAGCGGGCCTCCGGTGGTGAACTCCCGGCGCATCGATTCGCCGGCGGTCTCGCCGGCAAGCCAGTCCGCAACCGCCGTGTCGTAGGCGGCGACGTGGGCGAAGGCCTCGGCGGCCAGCCTCCGGCGGGTCGCGGCGCTGACCACGCCGGCCTCGCGGATCTCTCCCAGGACCTCCTCGTACTGGGAGGGGGAGACGACCACCGCCACCGAGTCGCTGTTCTTGGCCGCCGCCCGGATCATGGTGGGGCCACCGATGTCGATGTTCTCCACCACCGTGTCGCGGTCGGCCCCAGAGGCGACGGTGGCGGCGAACGGGTAGAGGTTGACGACCACCAGGTCGATCGGCTGGTAGCCGTGCTCGGTGAGGGCGCGCAGGTGTTCCGGCAGGTCGCGACGGGCCAGGATGCCGGCATGGATCGCCGGGTGCAGGGTCTTGACCCGGCCGTCCAGCATCTCCGGCGCACCGGTCACGTCGCTGACCTGGCGCACCGGGATCCCGGCGTCGGAGATGGCCCTGGCCGTCCCCCCGGTCGCGATCAGCTCCACCCCCGCCTCGTGGAGGCCCCTGGCGAGGTCGACGAGACCCGTCTTGTCACTGACGCCGAGGAGGGCTCTCACGGGCAAGACTCTGCCTGAGAGAGCCGCCCTCCCGCCACGCCGCGGGGCGGGTCGATCCGGAGCACGCGCCCCTCCCGTCTGATCCGGCCCTCGCACCAGAGCCGGACCGCCTCCGGGACGGCGATCCACTCCTCCACGTGGATGCGTTCGCGCAGGCTCTCGGCGTCGTCCTCGTCGAGGCAGGGCACGGCGCGCTGGAGGACGATCGCGCCCCCGTCGGGGAGGCCCGGCTCCAGCAGCTGAACGGTGCAGCCGGTCAGCTTGACCCCGTGCTCCAGCGCGTCCTCGACGGCGTGCATCCCACCCCCGAACGCGGGGAGGAGCGACGGGTGGACGTTGAGGATGGCGTCCGGGAAGGCGGCTAGGAACTCGTCGGTGAGGATCCGGTTGTAACCGGCGCAGACGACCAGCCGCACGCCGGCGCCGAGAAGCCGATCACGCATCGCCCGGTCACGGGCGGCATCGTCGTGCCCGTACTCACTGACCGGCATGACCGCGGCGGTGACGCCCCAACGGCCGGCGATCTCGAGGGCGCCGGCACCACGGCGGTTGCTGACCACCGCCGCGATCCGGGCGGGAAAGTCAGGAGCAGCAGCGGCCGCGCAGAGCGCATCGAGGTTGCTGCCGCGACCTGAGACGAGGACCCCGACCGGGACCCGATCGCTCACCCGAGGATCACGTGGTGGGCGTCACGCGCCTCGACGATCTCGCCGAGCCGGAGGAGGGGAAGGCCGGCGGCGGAGGCGCCCGCCGCGTTCGCCGCCGCGGCAGGGATGACCACCACCATGCCGACGCCCATGTTGAAGGTCCGCCACATCTCCTCGGCCTGAACGCCGCCCACCGTCTCCAGCGCGGAGAACAGAGCGGGCACCTCCCAGGCCGTCCGATCGATCCGGGCCGCCGTCCCGGCGGGCAGGATCCGGGGGACGTTGCCCAGCAGCCCGCCCCCGGTGATGTGGGCCAGCCCCCGAACCTCCACCCGCGACCGCAGCTCGCGGATCGCGGCCAGGTAGGAGCGGTGGGGCTCGAGCAGGAGGTCCACCACCGGAGCAACGGTGCCCGGGAGGACGGCATCCCAACCGATCTCATGCTCCGCCAGGATGTGGCGGACCAGGGAGTAGCCGTTGGTGTGGAGACCGCTGCTGGGCAGACCGAGGACGGCGTCGCCGACCTCGATGAGGTGTCCGTCGATGATCTCGTCGCGCTCGACGCAGCCGACGATGAAACCGGCGATGTCGTAATCACCGAGCGCGTAGAGGCCGGGCAGCTCGGCGGTCTCCCCTCCGACCAGTGCGCAGCCGGCCTCGCGGCAGGCGGCGGCGGCGCCCTCGACCACCTCGGCGAGGTGCTCGGGGGAGAGGCGGCCGGTGGCGTAGTAGTCGAGGAAGAGGAGCGGCTCGGCGCCGCTGCAGAGGATGTCGTTGACGCAGTGGTTGACCAGGTCGATCCCGATGCCCCGATGCCGGCCGGTGGCGATCGCCACCTTGACCTTGGTGCCCACCGAGTCGGTGCTGGCGGCCAGCACCGGCCGCTTCCAGCGCGCCGTGTCGAAGGCGAACAGCCCGCTGAAGGCTCCGATCCCACCCAGCACCTCGGGACCGTGGGTGGCGGTGACCGCCTGCTTGATCAATCTGACCGCGCGGTCGCCCTCGTCGATGTCGACGCCGGCGTCCGCGTAGCGCAGATCTCCCATCTCCGCCGGCAGTCTACGGAACCCGGGGAGTGGCGCGCGCCGCCCGTGATCGCGAGCCGCGCCTAGGCGGTGCCTCCCGGCGTGGGGGTGGGGGTGGGGCCCGGAGACGGGGTCTCGCCGCTGCCGTACCCGTCAGGGGGCGACGCGGTGCTGAGCGAGACCCAGGCGACGGCGCTGGACGGCGGCGTCACGGACGGCGCCGTGCCCCAGCCGCTGAAGGTCGTCGTGCTGGTCTCGCTGGCCGAGTCGTAAGAGACGACAAAGGTGGTGGGGAGGTCGGAGCTGGGGGAGAGGTCCAGGTGGGCCGTCCCGGCCGGTAACGACTGGGTGGCCGGGACGGTGCCGCTGATCCTGGTCACCGTGGCGCCGGACTCGGTGGCCTGCTGGCTCGAGCTGGGCACCAGCGAGTCCTCCGAGAGCTGGGAGCCGACGGTGATGCCCACCTCCAGCTCCTTGTACGGTCCGTCTCCGATCTTCACCGCGATCCAGCTCCCGGCGAGGCCGGGGGCCGCGCTCGCGGAGACGCCCAGCTGGTCCTCCAGGGCGGGGGCGTTGCCCTCGAAGTAGACGGTCTGGTCGGGGGCGAGCAGGAGGTCGAACTGCTCGTGGCCGAAGCTCGTCGTCATCGAGAGGACCTGGCTGCCGTCCGACTGGCCGGCGTCGCCGGTGATCGTGGAGGTCGCTCCACCGGCGGCGGTCGTGGCCACGTAGTGGAATCCCGCCGACCCCTCGGCGCGCGAGATCGCCTTGTTGTAGAGGGCTGACGCCGCGGCCGCGGCGGCGCTCTGCGACGGGCTGGGCGTGGCGATGCTGCCCGCCCCGGGGGTCGGGGTCCCGCCGGTGCGGCTCACCAGGATCGCGGTGGGGATGCCGACCGCGGCCGCGAGCACGACCGCGCCGGCGATCAGCGCCACCAGCCGAAGCCCCCGGTGGGGTGCGGAGACGCCCGGCCCCGGCGCTGCGCCGGTCGGTCCGGCTCCGCCGCTCCAACCGGACGGGACGGGGCCACCCCATGGCGGTGGCGGCGGGCCCCACCCCGGGGCCTGCGCTCCGGGGGCGCCCGGCGATCCCCACCCGGGGGGTTGCGCTCCTGAGGAGCCCGCGGATCCCCACCCGGGAGGAGCCCACGCGGGCGGCGGCCAGCCCGGTGCCGGGCCCTGCCAGCCGGGCTGAGGCCCCGGCTGAGGAGGGGGCTCACCCTGCCCCGGAACGCCAGCCGGCCGATCGTCGCCCATGTTCCGCCGTCTCCACATCACGCTCGAGGCCGTCCCCATCCTGCCCGGGTGCCCCCGCGGGCGGACGGGATGGCGTCCACTCGCCGCCGATGTTAGCGCCGTCCGCTCGCGAACCCCTCAGCTGAGTTGGGGGATCGGCGTCGCGGCAGCGGGAGGCGGCTCGACGTGCTCCATCGCCTGCTTGTCCATCTCGAGCTGCAGCGGGACCGGCACCGGGTAGTCACCGGTGAAGCAGGCGAAGCAGAAGCCACCGCCCTCGGGGTCACCCATCGAGCGGCGCAGCCCCCCGATGCTGAGGTAGCGCAGGGTGTCGGCGCCCACCAGGCGTCCGACCTCCTCCTCGCTGCGGCTGGCCGCGATCAACTCGTTGCGGGAGGCGATGTCGATGCCCATGAAGCAGGGCCACATGATCGGTGGCGAGGCGATGCGCATGTGAACCTCGGCCGCCCCCGCTCGGCGCAGCTCGTCGACGATCCGCCGGCTGGTCGTGCCCCGCACGATCGAATCGTCCACCAGGGCGACGCGCTGTCCCTGGAGGACGTGGCGCATCGGATTGAACTTGAGCCGGATGCCCGAATCGCGGAGCCGCTGCGAGGGCTGGATGAAGGTGCGCGTGATGTACCGCGACTTGATCATCCCCTCCTCGAAGTGGATGCCCGTCTCTTCGGCGAAGCCGATCGCCGCGGGTGTCCCGGAGTCGGGGAGCGTGATCACCACGTCCGCGTCCACCGGCGCCTCACGGGCGAGCTCACGGCCCATCTGGCGCCGCGCCTCGTAGAGCGACCGGCCCTGCATCACCGAGTCCGGCCGGGCGAAGTAGATGAACTCGAACGAGCACATGGCGCGCTTTGGCGCCTCGGAGGGGATCCGGCTGCTGCGCATCCCGGACGCATCGATGGTCACGATCTCACCCGGATCGATCTCGCAGATGAAGTTGGCCCCGACCACGTCCAGGGCGCAGGTCTCGCTGGCGATGATGTACCCCGAGCCTCCGGGCGCCTCGGGATCGCCATAGCGGCCGAGGCAGAGGGGCCGGATGCCGAGCGGGTCCCGAGCCGCCACCAGCGAGTCGCGGGTGAGCAGGAGCAGGCAGTAGGCGCCGTGGACCCTGGGCAGGGCGCGGCGGAGGGTGGCGTCCAGGCTGCGACCGGCGGTGCGGACCAGGAGCCGGCCGAGCACCTCGGTGTCACTCGTGGAGACGAAATCCACCCCCTCGCCGGCGAGCTCGGCGCGGATCTCCCCGGCGTTGATGAGGTTGCCGTTGTGGGCGAGCACGACGGGGCCGATCTGGCTGTGCTCGAAGCGCATCGGCTGGGCGTTGGGCAGGCGCGGGCTCCCGGTCGTGCTGTAGCGGGTGTGCCCGATGGCGATGTCCCCGGTCAGGTCGCCCATGATCTCGTTGTCGAACACCTGGGCGACCAGACCCATCTCCTTGTGCATCAGGATGTCGAGGCGGTTGCTCACCGCGATCCCGGCCGACTCCTGACCGCGATGCTGGAGCGCGTAGAGACCGAAGTAGGTGAGGTTGGCAACGTCCTCGCCGGGCGCGAAGACCCCGAAGAGCCCGCACTCCTCGTGCATCCGCTCGGCGTCCATGCCGCGATCGCGCACCAGAGCGGCGGGCGGGCGCCTGCGCTCAGGCACGCGGCCGACCGCTCACCGTCACCGCGACGCAGTCACACAGCACTGCGTTCTCGCCAACGCCCATGGCTCTCCGCACGTCCGTCCTCCCCGGGCACCGCTGCCGTGGGGGACGGAGCCACGCCCAGTATACCGGCGCCCCGAGCTCGCGACCGCCGCCCCTACTCCGTCAGCAGCGCCTGGTCGTACACCCGGGCCACCTCCGCCAGCTCCAGGTCGAGGACGTCGGCGATCATGACGCGGTCACCGCCGGTCGTGCCCAGCTCGCGAACCTCGACATCGTGACGCTCGGCGATGGCGCGCACCGCGGCCACGTCCTCCCCGGCGGCGCTGGTCAGGAAGCGAGACTGCGACTCCCCGAAGAGGAGGCCCGCCTGCGCCACCGGCGCACCCAGCGCGAAGAGGCGCGTGATCAGCGCAGCACCACGGCCACCGAGGATGCAGCTCTCGGCGAGGGCCACGCCCAACCCGCCCTCGGCGAGATCGTGGCAGGAGGCGAGCAGGCCGGCGCCGATCATCTCGCGCACCGCCGCCTGCACCCGCGCCTCCAGGTCGAGGTCGAGGGTCGGCCGGGGACCGGCGTTCACCCCGTGGGCCAGACGCTGGTACTCGCTGCCGCCCAGGTCCATCCCCACCGGGCCCACCAGCAGCACGGTGTCGCCGTCTCGCGCGAAACCGGCTGCGCAGTGGCGCTCCAGCGCCTCGAGGTGGCCCACCATCCCGATCACGGTGGTGGGGGCGATGCTCTCCCCCTCGGTGTCGTTGTACAGGGAGACGTTGCCGCTCACCACCGGGACGCCGAGTGCCAGGCAGGCCTCGCGCATCCCTTCGACGGCCTCCGAGAGCTCCCAGAAGACCTCGGGCTTCTCGGGATTGCCG
>DNAU01000296.1:612-785 GCA_003491925.1 Chloroflexota bacterium | reverse complement strand
TCGGTGGTGAGCGCGATCGCCCCACCGGTTCCCCGGACCCGTAGCAGAGCGGCGTCCCCGCCCGGACGCACCACCGTGTCGTCGCCCACCTGGTGGTCGTAGCGTCGGAAGATGGAGCGGCGGCTGCCGATGTTGGGGCTCTTCAGCAGCCGCAGCAGGGTCTCGCCCATCGA
>DNAU01000296.1:379-554 GCA_003491925.1 Chloroflexota bacterium | reverse complement strand
CGCAGCAGGGTCTCGCCCATCGACCACGGGGGGGACATGGCGAGCGGGTCGGCGGCGAGCTGCTCATCGAGTGCCGCGGGACGCCGCGCCACCGGGTGGCGGAGCGGGACGTCATCGATCAGCAGGTCGAGGGGGAGGTCGCAGACGACCTCTCCGGCATCGGCCACCACCAGCC
>DNAU01000296.1:0-190 GCA_003491925.1 Chloroflexota bacterium | reverse complement strand
CTGAGCATCACCTCGTACGGTGTCATCCCGCGCTCGCGGCGGGAGACCCGGGCGATGTCCATCTCGATGCCGCAGCCGCCGCGGTGGGCCAGCTCGGCGGACGAGCTGGTGAGCCCGGCCGCACCCAGGTCCTGCATGGCGACGATCCGCGGGTCGCCGGCGAGGGCGACGCAGACCTCCATCAGGCACT
>DNAU01000365.1 GCA_003491925.1 Chloroflexota bacterium | reverse complement strand
TCCGGGTGTGACGCTCTGCATTCACGGCGAGTTGCACCAGCGCGAGCGCGGCGACCTCCGGAGCATGGACCGGAAACGCGGGACGACCGTCGATCCGGACCTTCAAGCCGGTCCTGGCGGTGATCCCGGCCGCGGCCAGGTCGATGACGTCGTGTGACGTTCCGGAGGTGTGGACGCGGCGCCCGGCGACGAGCCGGAGCGAGGTCGTCAGCATGGCGATCCTTCGGCGTCGGATGCCGTCCGACTCGTCGGCCGTCGCCTCCATCGCGTCCAGGAGGCGGTCGAGAAGAGTCGCCGAGGCCGGGTCGTGCGCCTCCGACGCAACCGCCAACCTCGTCCCGCGAAGGGCGAAGAGCACTGTTCCCGGACCCGCCCCCTGCCATTCCGGAGTGCTGGCGATCAGCTCGCCGTCACGATCGAAGAGGGCAGCCGGGAGGGGCAGTTCCCTGATCTCGGCGATGGTGAGGTTCATCGCGGCGCGGCGTGGGTCACGTCGTCCAGCTCGGCATCCCCGACCGCCAGCCGGTAGCGGCGATTGCCGTGGCTCATCACCCTGGCGGGCGAGCCGTGCCGCGCCAGCCAGTCACCGAAGCGGCGGATCGCCCTGGTGGCGGTCTCGGAGTGAAAGGTGACGATCTCGGGGTGGCGGATCACCAGGCGGACCGCCTCGCGGTGGTGGTACTGGTCCTGGCTGGGGATGTGCACCACCAGGGTTCCGTCCTGAACCCGGAGGTCGGCGACGGGGTGGTCCAGCATCCGGTCGAGCCGGTCCATGAGCGAGCCGTCCCGGACCCGACCGCTGGGCCGGAGGCGGCGGTTGCCGCTTTCTGGCTCGAGGTGGCCGACATCCTCGTCCTGCCGACGACCTCCGCGCGCGCCGACTTCAACGGCGCCCTCGACTACCTGGAGGTGGGCGGCCTGCCTCCGACCGTGGTCGCGTACATCGTCCCCGGCCCGCGCCGCCTGCGCGAGAATCCGACGACCCTCGAGTACGTTCGCGCCATCCGCCGTCGCGCAATCAGCCTGGTCGAGATCCCCGACGACGCCAACGCGGTCCGGCTGGCGGGGATGGAGGGCGTCCCGGTGGAGCAGATCTCCCCGCCGCTGCGCCTCGCCTATCGCGAGCTCACCGAGACGATCGCCGTCATGCCGCGGCGACCACAGGGTTGATCCGGTGCCGCAGCCACCCGCGGGGGTCGGGCTGATCGATCGCGATCCTCAGCTCCTGCCCGTCCCCCTCGGAGACCTCCGGCCCCGGCGGCAGGTCCGCTCGGTGTCGACCCCGCTCAGGCTCTGGCGAAGGCACAGCTTCGAGATCCTCGCGACCGGCGGGCTCCTCCTGGCCGTCGCGGCCGCGGTGGTGACCGTGACCCGCCCAGCAATTGCCGTCTATCTCGAGGGGGACTCGGTGCACATCGGCAGCCTCACCCTCTCGCATCCCCGGGAAAACGGCGGCCTCGCCGAGGGGCGGCTCTACACGGGTCCGGCGACGCTGCTCATGGTCAGCCGGCCAGGTGGTGCGGTCGTCGCCTCCGCGGTGACCTTCCTGGGAGGGCAGAGGGCGACCGGTGTCTGCACATTCGGTCCGCCAGCGGCCACCGAGATCACCGAGCGGTGCATCCTCCATGTCGGAGGTGAGTCCGTGACCTGCGTGGATGCGCTGCGTTTCGACGCGCCGGGGAGCTGGGAACGGGCCTGCAGCGACGGGCAGCGACTGACCGTCTCGGTCCCGGCCGGGGCCGCGGCCATCCCGATGCCCTTCCCGCTGGGCCGCTGAGCGCCGGGCTGCCTCCGATCAGGAGGCCGAGGGCGAGACCGGCACTCCATCGACGCTGGTGAGATCGGCGCGCCACACCAGCCGGTCGTAGTCCTGCCACCAGGGGGTGCAGGTGATCAGGGTGAGCACCTGGCCGCTGGTGGGGACCAGCTGGGTCACGGCGCTGGGCGCGAGGTCCCAGCGCTGGGTGACGGTGTAGACGTAGGTCTGGCAGCTCCGATTCTCGATGGTGACCGTGCCACCGACCGCCAGCTGGTCGATGTTCTGATAGTCGGGCTCCCGGTGAAAGGCGATGATCACGTTCCCGTCGCCCCCCGGGTCAGGGCTGCCATACCAGTGCACCATCGAGCGGTCGTCGAGCTGGGTCCAGTTGCCGTTGACGGCGACCCCCACGTACCCGTACTGCGGCAGGCCGGTGAACTCGACCAGGGCGTAGGCGTCGGAGTCGCTGCCGCCCCCGCCGCAGGTGCCGTCGCCGGCGGCCGGTGAGGCCGTCCCCTCAGCCGAGGCGGAGGAGGAATCGCTCGACGCCGCCCCCGCCAGCCAGCTGTTCACCGCCTTGACGTCGTTGGCCCCCCGGGCGGCCACCGCCTGCTGCACCGACGCCTGCTGGACCAGGCCGTGCACGGTGATGCCGATCCCCGCGAGGACCAGCAGGCACCCGACGATGAAGGCGATCCGTCGCCTCCGCAAACGCCACCACATCTTCTACGAGATTATCGGCCCGGCGGCTCGGCGGCCATCGCCGCCATCTCGTCCGCCATCTTGTCGATGGTGGACTGCATGACCCCGCGGATCACCACGGCGCGGATGTCGCGGAGCAGCCGGTCCAGGGTCTGGCCCTCGGCCGCCGCGTCGTCGACCATCGACTCCACGCGTGGCGAGGAGCGCTGGAGATGGAGCTGCGCCACCTCCTTCAGCGCCGACGCCATCTCGGCCACGGGGACGGCGCCGCCCCAGGACCCATCGGGGGCGTCCTCGGGCTCGAAGACCGCGAAGGGATTGAAGGGTTCGGCCGCCGGCTGAGCCCGCCAGAGTGGGGTCGTCGACCAGTCGATCCCGCCCATGGCCGGGGCCGGCTTGGCGGCCGGCGCCGGCTGCGGCGCGACCGGGGGGGGCGCATCGGCAGCCTCGGCCACCGTAGGCTCCACGGGTTCGGGCGCGCTCTGTGGCTGGGGCGCTTGGCGGGGGGACTCGCGGAGGACCCAGACACTTCCGCGCCTGGTCGCTACGAGAGGTTCGAGAAGCTCCTCGTCCCCCGGTTCTGGGTGCTTCTCAGTGTAGGTGGCCACCTGCCGGCCGTTCACGATCAGGGTCACGCCGCGGCCGATCGGGGTGTCGATCTCCACCACGAAGAGGCCCTCGCGCTCGCAGAGGTCGGCGAGGAGTCCCTTCCAGTCTATCCACTCGAGCCGGAGGTCCTCGTAGCAGGAGGTCCCCCGGAAGAGCGATGGAGCCAGGTCCACCACGATGGGGTCGAGCTGATAGGCGCTCACCATGGCGTCGGTCCAGCCGCCGATGAGGCGCAGCGCCAGCTCTCCCTCATGCCGGGCCCCGTCCTCGTAGGCATACACCTCGAAGAGGGCCGAGTTCTTGACCAGGATGACTCCCACCGACCCGCTGCGCCGGCTCACCAGACAGCCGCTGCCGATGACGGGAGCGAGAGCCTCGACCACGATGGCGGGTGCGGGGATGCCCTCGAAGAGGGCCGTGCCGTGCGGGATAACGGGGATCGGATCGTGGGTGCCGGGCTCCCACCCGGCGAACGGGTCCGCGGAGCCGGGCCGCGGCAGGCGTGGCTGTTCAGCCCCGGGTTCGTCGTTGCTGTCGGGGACCTCTGTATCCATCGCAGCTATCGTAGTCAGCCATTCCCCAGCGCTCGACGCGGGGAGTTACGATCTCGCGCCACGTTGTCACGATCCTGTGGCCGTCGTCCCGCCGATCGTGAGCACGACCTTGCCGAGCTTGCCGCCGGCCTGGAAGCGCGCATAGGCGGCCGCCGCGCTCTCGAGGTCGATCGCCGCCGCCACGAGCACGCGCAGCCCCCCGGCTCCGACCAGGGGAAGCAGTTGCTCCGCGACCCTCCGGGAAGCGAGGGCCTTCTCCGCGGTGGAACGGTTCCGGAGCATCGACCCCATCACGCGGGCGCGGCGGCTCATCAAGGCGAGCAGGTCCAGCTCGACGCGAGCGCCCGCACCGACCCCGATGACCGCCATCCGACCGCCTCCGGAGAGCGCCCTCACGTTGGCGGGGACGGCGTCGCCACCCACCAGCTCGAGCACCACGTCATACGGCCCGTGATCCTCGCTGTCCGCCGGATCGATGGGCTCGGCGCCGAGCTCGGCCACCGCGGGGCGGAGGGCAGGGTCGCGGACGCTGGCCACCACCCGGCCGCCCAGGGCGACTCCGATCTGCACCGCCGCCGTCCCCACCCCGCCGGCGGCACCGGTCACCAGCAGGCGCTCGCCGCTCCGGAGATCGCACTGCGACACCAGCGCGTCGTGGGCGGTGATGAAGACCTCCGGGAAGCCGCCGGCCGCCACCCATCCGAGCGAGGTCGGCACCGGCATGGCGACCCGCTCGTCGACGACCGCCAGCTCGGCCTGCGCAGCACCTCCCACCAGCGACATCACCCGGGCCCCGAGCCCGAAACGGTTCGCTCCCTCGCCCAGCCCGACCACCTCACCGGCGAGCTCCAATCCCGGGATGTCGGTGGGGAACCCGGGCGGTGGGGGGTAGAAACCGCGGAGCTGCATCATGTCGGCGCCGTTGAGCCCGGCGGCCCGCACCCGGACCAGCAGCTCCCCGGGGCCGGGCACCGGGTCGCGACGGTCCTCGACCGAAACCTGGCCGTCGGCCACCACCACCGCGCGCATGGGCGACGGTTTACCGCATCCATGCCGTCGGCCGCTCAGGGCCGGCGCCGAGCGAAACTGGCGCCGGCCCGCGGACATCGACTCGGGATTCGGCCAGGGCCTCAAACCGCCGCCCGAACCGCCCCGGTCAGCTCGCCACCGGGAGCTCCGCCGAGGCGTTCTCGTCGGACTCCTCGGTCGCCAGGTCCTCGCTGGTGCGGCGGGCGCTGAGGAGCTTGACCGACTCGGCCACCACCTCGGTGCTGAAGCGGCGGAGACCGTCGCCACCGGTGTAGTCGCGGGTGCGCAACTTGCCTTCGACGTAGACGCGCCGGCCGCGCGTGCAGTAGAGGGCGCAGACCTCGGCCAGGCGTCCGAAGCAGATGACCGCGTGGTACTCGGTCTCCTCCTGCCGGTTGCCTTGAGCGATCGAGCACCCCTCGTCGCCCCTGCCTGTGAGCCCTGCTAGGTGTATTTCCCAGGGACG
>DNAU01000016.1 GCA_003491925.1 Chloroflexota bacterium | reverse complement strand
GGCCCTTGCGGTTTTCAAGTGCCCCGTTTGGCGTGTTGGGGCGTGCCGTCAGGTGCCGCCTTGAATACGCATGAAAATGTCAAGTAGCGTTCTCGAGGCGACTGGACTATGGTGGGCTGGGACGCGGTCGATCCCCGTGGAGAAGAGCGGAGTCAGGGGATGAGAGCTCCGCCGCGGATCCGGGCCTCGGCCCATCACGACGCTCCCCCTTTGGTGGCGACCGCGTCTCTCTTTAGCTGACGAGCGGCGACCAGGGTACGGTATGCCTCCTCAGCCTGAGCCAGGAGACGGCGTTCCTGGTCGCGCTGCACGGCGTGGGTGAGCGCTGAGCGCGTCCGAGTTCCCCGCGGCAGCCTGGGGTACCCTGCCTGGAGTTCGAGCCGGCGCATCTTGTCGGCCAGCAGCCGGGGCTGGGTCCAGTGGTAGTCGGTCTGCTTGCTGAGCAGGTGCCAGGCCAGCACGGTCAGCTTTCGAGCCACCGCCACCAAGGCCACGGTGCGAGCTTTGCGAGCCCGCAGCCGCTCATAGAAGGCGCGCAGCGGACCCGGGCTTCGCGTGGCGGCCCAGGCGGCCTCCACCAGCAGCCCGCGGGCATGGGCTTGGCCCTGCCGGCTGATGTGCCCGGTGTAGGCGGGACGGCCGCCAGACTGGCGCACCTTGGGGTCCAGGCCCAGATACCCCACCAACTGCTGGGGACGGGGGAAGCGCGTGACGTCCCCGATCACGGCGATGAGCGCCACCGCCGTGGTGACACCGACGCCGGGAATCGTCATCAGGCGCCGCACCCGGTCGTCCTCCAGCGCCAGGCTGGCCAGGCGCTGCTCCACTGCCTGGACCTCCAGCTCCAGCGCGTCCATCAGGCGCAAGGCGCTGCGCACCTGGTCCAGCTCATCCCCCGGCAGCGGCGCCTGCTCGAGGTAGCGGCGCCCGGCCTTGCCGAAGATGTCGGTCCCGGGAGCCTCGACCAGATTGCGGTGCAGGATGCCGTGGATCCGGTTGCGCAGCGCAGTGCGCTGGCTCACCAGCGAGGCGTGGTGAGCGACTTGCCGGCGCAGCACCCGGGTGGCTGGGTCAGGGGCCCATACCTCGGGGATGAAGTCGGCGGCGAGCAGCTGCGCCAGCACGGCCGCATCGACCTTGTCGGTCTTGACCTTGGCCTCGGCGATGGCCCTGGTCCTCATGGGGTTCGACACCACTACCCGCCCCGCGTGGGCGCGGAGCAGGTCGGCGATGGGCCAGGTGTTCACGGTCGCCTCCAGGACCACCTGATCGTCCGGCCCCAGCGTCTCCGCAAAGGCCCGGAGCTCAGCCGGCGTGGCCGCGACCCGCTGCCCCGGCCTTACCTTGCCGCCGGGTCCGCTGATCGCCACCTCGGCGAAACGGGTGTGGACGTCAAGTCCGATGCTGCGCATGCTGGCCTCCCATCGGGACCCCCGCGGGCACCACGACACCTACGCATCCGCGCTCTCGGCGCAACCGGGCTGGTCGCAGGGGCGGCCATATACAAAAGCGGACTCGTGGTCCATATTCAAACCGGCCTGCCCGTCGATGGTGGTCCCCATATGCCCCCGTCCCGGTCGCCGCAGCGTACTGCGAGCGGGCGCCGGCCAGGGTCACTCCGTTTTCATACCCGATACGAATCTGAGCACATTCCTTCCAAGCGGATGTCGCGGGTTCGAGCCCCGTCTCCCGCTCCGTCGCCCTCGCGCTAGTCGGCCGCGTCCATCTCGCGAAGAGCCTGTTCGCAAAGGTCGCCGGTCCTTCCATGTTGACTAGACGGGAGCCCCCTTCGTCGGCTGACCCTGTTAGGCTCCTGATGGAGCAGCGCAGTGCTGAGTTTCCACCCACTCCGCCAAGTTCTCGGCGCTAACACCGGCAACGATCGTCGGCTCCTCGCCCAGAGGTACGGGCCCAGGATGTGGCCGGGGCCGACCCATCGCAACTCCGACCAACATGATCACGCCGCCCAGGAGCTGGAGCGGCAGGATTGGCTCCCCTATCATCAGCCCCGCTGCGACCACTGTCAGGAAGGGCTGCAGGTAGCTGTAGACCGTCGTCCGGGCGGGTCCCAAGCGACGGACCCCGGGCAGATAGAGCCAGGTCGTCAGAGTTACCGCCGCCAGGGCGCTGTAGGCGAGCAGCCCCAGCCAGGGCCCGGTGACGTGCGGATGGCGGTTGAGGGCCTCCACGGCCCCGAACGGGACCAGCATCACCGCACCCACCACGGTGACCCAGGCCGCCAGAGTGAGGGGGCGATAGCGCCCCAGGAGCCTGGGCAGCATTAGCAAATACACCGCCCAGCTCAGCGGATTCGCCAGGGCGACTGGGACAACCACCCAGCTCGACCAAGTACCTCCTGCCGCGCCCACGACCAGCACCAGACCGACCAGGCCGAGGCCGAGGCCGCCCCAGACCTTGGCTTCGAAGTGCTCTCGGTTCCGCCAGACGAGCCAGCCGACCACCAGCAGCGGAGTGGTCCCCGAGATCATGGCAATGTTGTCGGCGTTGGTGAGAGCCAGCGCCCCGGCGAAGCTGGCCTGGTTGACCAAGACCCCCGCCGTCGCGGCGGCTGCGATCAGCCACGCGTCGGTAACTGGCGGGCGCACCAGGGGACCTTCCAGCCATCGCGCCAAGCCGCAGAGGGCTAGCGCTCCGAGAACGTAGCGGATCGCAGAGTAGGTGAATGGCCCGCTGTCGGTGAGGGCCAGTTTGACCACCACCACGTTGACGCCCCAGATGATGGTGGCCGCCACAACAAGAACGTCGCCCCAGCCAAAACCTCGTCGTAGCCGCCGGGCGCGCGTCACCGCATCCAAACTCACCTCATCAAGCATAGTCAGAATGAATGGCTCGCCGCAGCTCACCGGGGTTCGGCAGCTCGTGAGATGCGCCCCGTTGCTCCTATGTCAAGCCACGAGCCCTCTCTGCTCCAGATGCGTGGCAACCACTGATGTGTCTCGGCATGGTGGTCGGGCGCTTGACAGGGGGCAGTTGGTCGCCGTCGGGGAGGACTGGGTGGTGTTCGATGAGGTCCGCGGCTGAGGGTCGCCGCTGGGCGAAGGTCGCTCATCACCTTCCAGTAGATGGCAGGCCAGAGGGCCCATCCAACTTGGGTCGTTAGCCATCCAGAAGGAGGGTTGAGAGAGGGAAGTAAAGGCTACAGAAAGTGCGCCATCCCAGCGTCGAGGGCCTTCTTGAATACGCGCATCGCTCGCGCGGTGGCGTCTTTCCTTCCAAGCTGGATGTCGCGGGTTCGAGCCCCGTCTCCCGCTTCATCGCCTTTGAAGGGCGGATTCGAATACCAATCATCAGCGCGTTTGAAACCGCTCAGGGCAGCCGTCCGAGCCCTATCCACGAGAAGCGGCAACCGGT
>DNAU01000164.1 GCA_003491925.1 Chloroflexota bacterium | reverse complement strand
GCGGGTTCGAGCCCCGTCTCCCGCTCCCCTCTCCTTCCCGGGTCTCCCTCCCCCTGAACTCAGGGCTTGGAGGCGATGCGGAGGCGTGGGAGGGGCACGATCGCGCCGGCCCAGGGTGCTCCCGATGGCAGAGCGTCCGCCGCCCCTTGATGAGCGATCGTCACTCGACCGCGACGCCATGCGTTCGCGGCGCCTGCAACGATTCGGCCGGCTCGTGGGGCAATCACGCTCCGAGCAAGTCGGTGAGAGAACATCATGCCCATCCCCCCTCGCGATCGAGGCCGTCGCGCCGGCGTCGCCGGCGTCGCCCTCGGATTCGCCGCCTCCCGTCGAGAAGGGCGCCGCCGCGCTCGGCGCCGTCGTTGACGACGCCGGCACCAGCGCCCCGTGGGGCGGTGGGGAGACCGTCGGCGCGAGCGCCTACGGCACGGCCACGGTGACGGCCGTGGAGGGGTTCGCACCCGCGGGGACGGTGACCTACAGCTTCTTCACCAACGCGACGTGCGCGGGTGCTGCCTCGGCCACCGACACCGTGTCGCTGAGCGGCGGGAACGTGCCCGACTCGACGCCGACGGGAGCGCTCGCCGCCGGGCCGCAGGGGTTCCAAGCCAGCTACTCGGGCGACGGCAACTACCGGGCGGGGAGTGTGGCCTGCGAGCCGTTCACCGTGCTCGAGGCGCCGCTCATCACCAGCGCCGATGGCGCCACCTTCACCATCCTCGAGGCGAGCACCTTCACGGTCACCACGACCGGGTACCCCTCGGGCGCGGGCATCAGCCTGTCGGACGGCGGCGCGAGCCTGCCATCGGGGGTGTCCTTCGTGGACAACGGGAACGGCACCGCGACCCTCGCCGGGACCCCGGCGCTCGGGATGGCCGGCTCGTACCCCCTCACCGTCGCCGCGGACAACGGAGTCGCCCCGGTGGGCAGCCAGGGGTTCACCCTCACGGTCGACGTCGCGGGAACCGCCACCATCCTGTCGTCGTCGACCAATCCGTCGGTCGTCGGTGAGTCCGTGGTCCTCACCGCCAGCGTCGATGTGACCGGGTCCGGTTCCGGGTCGCCCACCGGTGCGGTGAGCTTCGAGGAGGGCGGGAGCACCATCCCCGGCTGCGGCAGCCTGCCCCCCTCCGCGGGCAGCGCCGGCTGCACCACCTCGTTCGCCAGCGCGGGGAGCGACTCGCTCACGGCCGTCTACAGCGGCGACGCCAACTTCGCGACCAGCGCCGCGGATTCTGTCACCCAGGACGTCGCGCCGGCTTCGACCGCAACAGTGGCCGTCTCGTCCGCGAATCCGGCGGTCACCGGTGAGAGCGTCACCTACACCGCGACCGTCTCCCGCACCGTCCCGGCAACGGGGACGCCGGCCGGTGACGTCGCGTTCACGGACGGCGCCGGCAACATCGCCGGCTGCACGGCGGTGATCCTGACGGACGGGGTGGCCACCTGCACGGTGAGCTACCCGGTGACCGGGAGCCACAGCATCGTCGCGAGCTTCGGCGGCGACGCCGACGACGTGACGAGCATCGCCGCGACGCTGACCGAGGAGGTGGACCAGGATTCGACGGTGACGACGCTCACCTCCAGCCCGAACCCATCCACCGTCGGCCAGCCGGTCACCATCACCGCGACCGTCACGGCGTCCGCGCCGGGGACCGGCAATCCGACCGGGAGCGTCGTCTTCTACGTGGACGGCACGGCGGTGGGCACCGCCCCTCTCGACAGCAGCGTGGACAGCCGGGCCGTGTACACGACGACGGGCCTGACCGTGGGAACCCATGCCAGCACCGCCACCTACGGCGGCGATGCCGGCTACGTGGGAAGCGCCGCGGCGGCATCGGCCGATTCACAGGTCGTGGCGCCGCTGGCAACCGTGCCCGTCACCGGCGGCGGGGCCGCCGGCTGGGCGGCAGGGCTCGGTGCGCTGCTACTGATGATTGGCGGTCTGACTCTGGCGCTCGGCGCTCGCCGTCGCTCCGGCGCTACTTCCGCGCCAAGTTGACCGTCCGGCTGGGTCAGGTCGTCGCCGTGACCGTCTTGAGCACCAGCGTGTAGGTCCGAAGCCAGCGGAGGGTGCGAAAGCCTGCCGCGGTCAGCAGCTGGGAGGCCCGGCCCACCGTCCGAGCACGACCGCGGCGGCCGGCGACCAGGGTGGGGACCAGCCAGATCGAGAAGAGGTCGGTGAGCACGAGGCGCCCGCCGGGGGTCAGCACCCGGGCGCACTCGGCCAGCCCCGCTCCCTGGTCCACCCAGTGGTCGAAGGAGGTGGTGCTGACCACCAGGTCGAAGCTTGCCGCGGGGTGGGGCAGCGCCTCGGCGAAACCCACCGCGAAGCGAAGCCGGGGATCGGTGGGCACGGTCGATCGGGCGACCTCGATCATGGTGGGCGCCGCGTCGACGCCGGCGAGGTCGACCGCACCGGGAAGCCGGGCGGCCATCTGGCGCAGCAGGTACCCGGTCCCGCACCCCACGTCGAGAACGCGCCGGGGGTTCGGCGCGACGGTGAGCGCGATCCGGACGGTGCGGTCCGCGATGTCGTGATGCAGGCCTCCCAGCCGCCCGCTCTCATAGCTGGACGCGCGGCGGTCGAAGGCGCCGACGTCACGGTCGCGAGCCACGGGTAGATTCTTTCACGCGCGGCCCGGGCGGCCCGTCGCTGGCCCGGCCTCCTGGTCCTGGTGGGTGTTCGCGGGCGCCCATGGACTGCCTCCGTGGCCGGCAGGTATCACCTCAGTCCGCCTCGTCGCCCGGGCTTCCAGCTGACCGTCCCACCGGCGGCATGACCCCTGGCGACGCTGTCTCAGCCCGGTCTCGGCGTCGTCTCAGATGCCTCTCAGCAGATCCCCCGGCGAGCGCTCTAACCTTCTGAGCATGGTCCCGACCGGCCCCATCACGACTCGCTTCACCGGCTATGCCGGGTTCGTCACCATGCTGCTGCTCGCGCTCTGGCTGGGCGGGGCAGCCAACGCCTGGGTGACGATGGGAGCGGTGCAGCGGGCCGCGGCATCCCTCCGGCTGTGGAGCTCGCGGCGCCCCTACGTCAGGGCGGGGGTCGCCGGATAGTCCAGCGCCCCGGAGTTGGCTTTCTGGTTCGCTCGAAGCGGCAAGCCATTTCCGGAACGCCGCACCAGGGTCGGAATCGCGCCGCCGCGGGCGGTCAGTGGCTGCGCGCCGCCCACCGGAGCACGAGGTAGACCGCCAGCGCGATCAGGCCCAAGACGACGACCGTCTTGATCAGGAAGAGGATCACGCCGCCGAGCCAGCCGAGGAGGACGTAGGCCACCACGATCGCCACGACGGCGGTCACGATGATGGTGAGGGCGTGGTGCGGTTGCAGCCGGGTGGGGGAGGTGCTCATGGGCCGATCATGGCACCTTCCCGATCGGCCCGCCGCCCGCCGTTGCCGGATCCGTCAACGGCGCCGGGGCTCGACCGGGTGTGCGTCGTCGCCGTCAGGCGCTGAGGGCGGCGGGCTCAGCCGCCGTCCGCGGTGGGCCCGATTGGCGCGCGGGGTCCAGCATCCCCTCGAGGTGGTCGAGGAGCTCGTCGAGCGCGCCGTGCTGGAGGACCAGCTCGCGCCGCCCACCCCGGGTGGCATTGGCCACGATGCCCGCGTCGCGCAGGATCTTCACGTGGTTGCTGACCGTCGGCTGCGCCAGCGAGAAGATCTCGGCGAGGTCGCTGACGGTGCTCGGGCTGGTTCGCAGCACCTCGACGATGGCCAGCCGGGTGGGGTCCGAGATGGTCTTCAACCGCCGCGCCAGGTTCTCGGTCCGCGCCCGCGCCTCGGCTCCGCTGCCCTCGGCGCGCACCCCGATCATCACCGCCCCGGGCAGGTCGACCAGGGACCCCAGGTGGGCGAAGTAGGCCGGCACCACGGCCACGATGCCCCCGCTCGGGAGCGACGCCACCAGGTCGTCGAGGACCCGGCCCCCGGGCCGGTAGGTGCTCCGCACGATCTCGCCCCACGGGGCACCGCGGTGCTGGATCTCGCGACGGGCCGCGACCGCTGCCTCCACCGAGCGCCGGCCGTTGCGCACCCAGTCGGGCCGGACCGCGGCCCAGACGTCGCGCATCAGCTCCACGTAGGCAC
Organism: Chloroflexota bacterium; assembly: GCA_003491925.1. Taxonomy (GTDB): domain Bacteria; phylum Chloroflexota; class Dormibacteria; order Aeolococcales; family Aeolococcaceae; genus Changshengia. The sequence goes on along the minus strand of DNAU01000164.1, from coordinate 7,271 downwards.
GGCGGGCATCGGCTGAGGAGCGCAGCCGGGCCAGGCGCGCCCTCATCGCCTCCCGGTCGCGCGGCGTCTCCGAGGCGAGCCGCAGCTCGGCCGGCGCGTCGGCGCAGAGCGCCTCCAGCCGGTCCAGGAGCTCCTCGGCATCGAGCGAGAAGAGGATCCCGCCGTGGTGGGCGAGGATGGCCAGCTCCATCGAGCCCCCGCAATCGGTGGACTCCGGCGTGTCCCAGAAGTCCCGGACCCGCTCGCCGAGCCGCGGAGATTCCGCGTAGATCCTGCCGAGGGTGGCGTGGTCACGACGGAAGGCGGGCTCGGAGGCGGCGAGGAGCACCCAGTCCAGCTCGGTCGCGATCGAGCCTCCGACGACTACCTCGATGGACGGCTCCTCGACCGCCGGTGGCTCGTGGTAGAAGGGCATAGGTAAAAGACTATATCACGATATTGATTGACCTTTCTATCAGTTCATGGCAACATTCAGATATGGCTATGAATCCGTGGATCACTCACCAGGTCGCCAGCGCGCAGATCGACGACCTGCGGCGCGCGGCCGGCAGCGACCGCCTCGCGGCGGACGCGCGCACCCGGGGGCGGCTGTCGGGCGCTCGCCGGCGCCTCTCCGGCCACCGCCGTTCCGGACAGACCCTCGGCGGCGCCTGAGCTCGCGCTCCCCGCTCGGGGCGGTGAGTTACGGCCCGGCGGTGGTCGCGCCGGCGCCGCCGCATCCCGTGGCGCGCCACCGCCGCTGCATCTCGTGACGCGCCACCGCCGCTGAACGGCCTGTCGCGCCGCCGCCGCTGAGCCCCGACGCCCTGGTCTGATACCCCCTGGGGTATACTGGTAGGCGTCTTCACCGTCAACTCGAGGTGGCCATGGCGACGATCGCGCTGAGTGAGCAGACGTTCTCCGAGACCGTGAGCCGGGACGGGATCGTGATGGTCGACTTCTGGGCGGCCTGGTGCGGACCGTGCCGTGCCTTCGGGCCTGTCTTCGAGGCCGCGTCGGCGGACCACCCGGACATCGTCTTCGGCAAGGTCGACACCGAGGCGGAGCCCGGCCTGTCAGGGTCGCTGGGGATCATGTCCATCCCCACCCTGATGATCTTCCGCGACGGGATCCTGGTCTTCGAGCAGCCCGGTGCCCAGCCCGCCGCGGCGCTGGCCAAGCTGATCGGCGCCGTCCGGGAGCTGGACATGGAGGCGGTCCGGCGGGAGCTCGCCGCGACCGGGAAGGCGGGGGAGAGCTCATGACCCCGGAGGCCGGCGCGAACATCCGCCGGCTGCGGGTCGATCATGACGGCGCCGACCGGTTCCGGATCGCGATTCGCGATCACACCCTCGTCGTCGACCAGACCGTCGCGGACGGCGGCGGCGACAGCGGCCCCACTCCCACCGAGCTGTTGGTCGCCGGACTCGCGTCGTGCGTGGCCTTCTACGTCCGGCGCTTCCTGGCCAGGCACGAGCTGCCGGTGAAGGGGTTGTCGGTCACCGCCGATTTCGGCATGGCCGCCCAGCCGGCGCGGGTGGGGGAGATCCGTCTCCTGGTCCATCTCCCCGCCGATCTGCCTCCGATGCGGCGGGCAGCCCTGCTGGCGGTGGCCGCGCACTGCACCGTCCACAACACCCTGCTCCAGCCGCCGGCGGTCTCGATCGAGCTGGCCGCGCCGGTTCCGGCCTCGGCGTGACCCTCGTGGAAGATGCCGTCACCCCCACGCCGGCCGCCCGGCGAGGTCGGCGCCGTGAAGCTTGACGAGAGCGCCCTGCCCGAGGTTCTGCGGCGCATGCGCCGGGCGGAGGGCCAGCTCCGCGGGGTCATCCGCATGCTCGAGGAGGGCCGCGACTGCGCCGACGTGGTCACCCAGCTCGCCGCGGTCTCCCGCGCCCTCGATCGGGCCGGATTCCGGCTGATCGCGACCGGGCTCCAGCAGTGCATGACCGCCCGCGACGGCGACGGAGCCGCCGGGATCGACGAGGAGAGGCTGGAGCGGCTCTTCCTATCCCTGGCCTGAGCCGGCCGCGGCACCGACCACTGCCGGCCGGCTGACCGCGTGCGCCCGCCGGGGGCGGGCCTCCGGATGCCGCTCCAGCACGATCTGGTGGACGATGTCGCAGGCCTGCGCGATCCGCGGCTCGGCCATCGAGTAGTAGACGGTCGTCCCCCCGCGCCGGGTGGAGACCAATCCCGCGTGGCGCAGGACCGAGAGGTGCTGGCTGGCATTCGGGAGGCTCATCCCGACGATCTCGGCCAGGTCGCCGACGCACCGCTCCCCCGCCCGGAGCGCCTGGAGGATCATCAGCCGCTTGGGGTCAGTGAGGACCTTGCACAGCTCGGCGTGAAGTCGGAACGCCTCGGCGTCCCGGCGTCGATCCTCCTCCTCGCGACCGGCCTGATCCTCCAGCACGGCCAGATCCTACCAATACTTGCGTAACTTCGCAAGTAACGAAGCCTCACGAGCGCCGTCGGCGGGTCCCGTCGCCCCGAGGTCCGAGCGGCTGGCGACCCCGACGAACCGCGGCAGGTGGGGTCGTTGGACCCCCCTGTATCCGTGCCAGCGCGCCCGGTGCCGAGGACGTTCCGCCCTGGTTGGTGCCGGACCAAGAGTGGACACTCTGCTTGCGTATAAGCGCAAGGATGCAATAAGCCTGAGGCAGGCAGCCTGGCACCGCTCGGTGGCGGGCGCCGCGATGGCGGAGGTGGCAACCCAGATGGTCGACACCACGGTGACACCGGCGCAGGCCATGGAGCAGCGGATCGACACGGCTGTGACCGAGGAGGACGTTCGCCGGATCGTGAGATCCGAGATCGAGCGCGCCGCTCCCGGGACCCGGGAGCCAGGACGGCGACGATCATCGCCTCCAAGGGGACGCTCGACTGGGCCTACCCGCCCCTCATCCTGGCGACCACCGCGGCCGCCTCGGGGATGACGACCTCGGTGTTCTTCACCTTCTACGGCCTGAGCATCATCCACCGGGATTTCGAGCGCCTGCTCAAGGTCTCCCCGCTCGGCAATCCGGCGATGCCGATGCCGGTGACCATGCCCAACCTCGTGCTCGGCCTGCCCGGGATGGGGCCGATGGCCACCCACATGATGAAGGCGAAGTTCCGGGACAAGCACGTGACCACGATTCGCGAGCTCCTCGACACGGCCCGCGAGCTGGAGGTCCGCCTGATCGCCTGCCAGATGACCATGGACGTCTTCGGCTACAAGCCCGAGGACTTCATCGAGGGGGTCGAGTTCGCCGGGGCCGCGGCGTTCCTCGCCGAGGCCCGCAAGGCGCACCTCACCCTCTTCGTTTAGGCCGAGACGCGCACCCAGACCGGACACGCTGAAGGACAGAAACGATGGCTGAGATCGAGATCCAGGCGACCGCAGTTCTCGACGCGCGAGGGCTGCTCTGCCCGATGCCGATCGTCAAGATTGCCAAGGCGATGAAGGGGCTCGAGCCCGGCGACGTGCTCAGGGTGCTGGCCACCGACCGGGGGTCGATCGCCGACGTGCCGGCCTGGGCGGGCAGCACCGGCAACGTGCTGCTGGACTGGCATCAGGAGGGTGATGCCCTCGTCTTCCTGCTGCGCAAGGGCGGCGAGGGGTGAGCGGGATGGCCGACGCCCAGAAGCTGGTGATAATGGTCACCCACGGGCCCGATCAGCCCGAGCTCGCCTCCATCCCCTTCTCGATGGCGGGCGGCGCCCTCGCCTCCGATGTCGAGGTCGTCATGGGCTTCCAGGGCGATGGCTGCCTGCTGGCCAAGAAGGGGGTCGCCGACACCGTCGCGGCGCCCGGGTGCACCCCGCTCGGACAGCTGCTGCCCACCATCCAGGAGCTGGGCGGCAAGATCCTCGTCTGCTCGCCCTGCTGCCTCAGTCGCGGGCTCACCCTGGACGACCTGGTCGACGGGGCCGAGATCGTCGCCGCGGGACGCTTCGTCGCCGAGATCACCTCGGCGACCAACACCCTCACCTACTGACCTGTTCCGCAAGGAGATCCAGATGTCGACTCTGCTGACCGAGACCGACCTCGCCGCGCTGAGCGTCGCCAAGGTCGTCGACGCGCGTGGCGCCGGCTGCCCCGGCCCGCTGCTCGAGGCCAAGAAGGCGATGGGGGGGATCCCCATGGGCGAGGTGATCGAGCTCTGGTCGAGCGACGCCCAGACCAAGACCGACGTCGAGGCCTGGGCCGGCAAGGTGGGCCACGGTTTCCTGGGCAGCGTCGCCGCGCAGGGCTACGATCGCGTCTTTGTCCGTCGGGCCAAGTGAGCTGAGGCTCGGCGAGGTGACGGACCAGGCCGCAGCCGCCGCCCTCGCGGATGCCTCCCGCGGCCCCCGGGTGCTGGTCTTCTCGACCAACTCCATCTCCGATCCCGGGATCGACCTGGCCGGAAGCTCGCACATGCACTACTCCCCCGAGGTCGTCGTCATCAGCCTGCCCTGCACCAGCGGGGTGAGACCGGGCTGGATCCTCCACGCCCTGCGGCAGGGGTTCGACGGCATCTTCCTCGCCGCCGACGGCGAGGAGTGCGGCTATCTCACCGACTGCACCGCGCGCTCGTCGCGCATCGTGCAGACGGCTCAGGGCCTGATGGCCGAGCAGGGGATCGATGGGCGCAGGGTCAAGATGGCGGCGATCTGCTCGGTGTGCGCGGAGCCGTTCACCCGGCAGGTTCGTGACTTCACCGCGTCGCTGACGACGCTGGCGGGGTAGCGGGCGATGGGCACGCAGACCGACTACGACGCCCTGGTCATCGGCAGCGGCATCGGCGGCATGGAGTCCGCGGTGAAGCTCGGCGACATGGGCTATCGCGTCCTGGTGGTCGAGAAGGAGCCGTCCATCGGGGGCAAGATGATCCTGCTCAGCAAGGTCTTCCCCACCCTGGACTGCGCCAGCTGCATCTCCACGCCGAAGATGGCGGCGACGGCCCACCACCCGCGGGTCACCGTCCTCACCCAGGCGGAGGCCTCGCTGGTCCGCCCCGCCGGCGGTGGCGGTTTCCGCGCCACCGTGCGCCGGTCGGCGCGCTTCGTCGACGAGGCGCTCTGCACCGGCTGCCGCGCCTGTGAGACGGCCTGCACGGTCGCGGTTCCCGACCAGTTCAACGGCGAGATGGTGTCACGCCGCGCCGCCTACATCCCGTTTCCTCAGGCGATCCCGCAGAAGGCGCTCATCGAGCGCGCCGGGACATCCCCCTGCAGCCACACCTGCCCGGCCGGGGTCAAGGCCCACGGCTACGTCTCACTGGTGCGCAGCGGCCGGGACGAGGAGGCCTACGCCCTGGTGGCCGAGACCACGCCGCTGGTCGGAACCCTGGGTCGTGCCTGTTACGCCCCCTGCGAGGGGGATTGCACCCGGGGTCGCCTGGAGGGCCCGGTGTCCATCCGCCGTCTGAAGCGCTTCGTGGCGGACACCCACTACGCGCTTCCCCCGACCCCCCGACCCGAGCCTCCGGTATGGAGCGGACGGCGAGTGGCCGTGGTCGGCTCCGGGCCAGCCGGCCTCACCGCCGCCTGGCAGCTGGCCCGCGGGGGTCACCGGGTCACCGTCTTCGAGGCCGCGCCCAAGGCGGGGGGGGCACCGCGACTCGCCATCCCGTCCTACCGCCTGCCCGTCGAGGTCATCGAGCGCGACGTCAGCAACGTGACCGAGCTGGGGGTCGAGATCGTCACCGGGACCCGGGTCGGCGACCTGGAGGCGCTCCGAACCCAGGGGTTCGACGCCGTCCTGGTCGCCACCGGCACCCCGCGTCCGGCACGCCTTCGCGTGCCCGGCGAGGACACCCTGGGTGGCGTCGTCCCCGCGCTCGACTTCCTGCGTGACATCCGGCTGGATCAGCCGCCGGACCTCCAGGGCAGGGCCGTCGCCGTCGTCGGAGGCGGCAACGTGGCCATCGACGCGGCCCGCAGCGCCCGACGGCTCGGCGCGACCGCCGTGCACCTGGTCTGCCTGGAATCGCGTCCGGAGATGCCGGCGTACGGGTGGGAGGTCGAGGAGGCCCTGGCCGAGGGCGTCGAACTGCACGACGGATGGGGCATCGCGGGGTTCAGTGGCCGGGACGCGGTGGCGGCGGTCGATCTGAAACGGTGCCTGTCGGTCTTCGACGCCTCCCACCGGTTCTCCCCCCGCTACGACGAGACGGCACGTGACACCCTCCGCTGCGACACGGTGATCGTTGCCATCGGCATGGGCCCCGACACCGCGGCCTTCCCGTCCCTGGCTCCCGCTGGAGCACCGGCGATCCAGGCGGACCCGTCCACACTGCGCACCGCTCTGTCAGGGGTCTTCGCCGCGGGCGACGCCGTGACCGGTCCCACCACCATCGCCGAGGCGGTCGGCCACGGCCGCCACGCCGCCTTCATGATGGACCGCTGGCTGCGCGACCTCCCCCTGACCGGCTTCGAGGAGCCCCTCCCCAAGGTCGACGGCAACGAGGTGCTCGCCCGGCAGCGGAGTCACAGCCCACGCGCCCCGCTCGTCCCGGCGCCGCGATTGAGCGGCATCCCCACCGATTTCGCCGAGCTCGAACCGGCGCTGACCGAGGACGAGGCTCGCCAGGCCGCGGGGCGGTGCCTCGATTGCGGAGTGTGCTCGGAGTGTCACGAGTGCCTGGCCGCCTGTCCCGCGGGTGCCATCGATCTCGGCATGCGACCCTCGGAGGTCGAGGTCGGAGTCGGAGCCGTGATCGTCTCCACCGGATACCGGCTCTTCGCCGCCGACCTCAAGCCGGAATACGGCTTCGGTCGCTTCAAGAACGTGATCACCGGGACCCAGATGGAGCGGCTGCTGGCGCCGACCCGCCCCTACAACACGGTGCTCCGGCCGGGAGACGGGAAGGTGCCGGAGCGGATCGCCTATGTCATGTGCACGGGCTCGCGCGACCAGACCGTCGGCAACCCGCTCTGCTCCAAGTTCTGCTGCATGTACTCGCTCAAGCAGAACCAGCTGATCATGGGGGCGCTTCCGCTCGCGGACGTGACCGTCCACTACATCGACATCCGGGCCGCCGGCAAGGGATACGACGAGTTCTACGAGCAGGCCAGGGCGATGGGCACCACCTTCCTCAAGGGTCGGGTCGCCGGCATCACCGAGAAGCCGGACGGGAACCTCGTCCTGCGCTACGAGGACATCGATCACGGGGGGACGCTCGGCGAGGCTGAATACGACCTCGTTGTCCTCGCCGTGGGTGTCCAGCCGAACCCCGAGGCCGCCCGGCCCTTCCCGTCGGGCGCCCTCAGCGTGGACGAGCAGGGCTACGTCTGCGAGGTCGACGAGGACCTCAACCCGG
>DNAU01000165.1:4689-7531 GCA_003491925.1 Chloroflexota bacterium | reverse complement strand
CGAGCCCCGTCTCCCGCTCCACTCCTCGGTCGCCCCGGAGGGACGAACGAGCGGGGTGCCACCAGTCGTTAAGGCTCCGGTCTGCACGCGATGCAGTTCCACCGCTGGCTTGCATGACGGTAGGTGTGCGCGGAACGGGATGCGCAGGGGGCGTGATGGTCGGCCGCCGGAGGTCCGTGAACACCTCTGTCGAGGAGGTTCGGCAGGAACCGCTGACTGAGTGTGCCATTCGAGACCACCCCCTAGGGAGAGTCACGCGGGGCTCACCGATCGCAAACCTCCCGGGTGAAGGCGACCTCAGTGTCGCTGGTGACAAACAGGGGCGACGTCAGTTGATGTCGAGGTGCACCAGGTCGAAGCTGGTTTGCAGACCGGTGCTGCCGGCAAGTGCGTAGCGGATCTGAAGTCTCTGCACTTCCGTGGCCTTGTGGATCACCGCGCCGAGGTCGACAACCTGGGTCGAGAGCCACGGTTCCGGTGTGGCGATGCTGATCGCCGTCCACGAGGCGCCATCGTTGGTCGAAACCAGGAGGTAGGCGAGGGTTGTGGCGTCGGGAGCAGTGTTGGCGCTCACGATCAGGGTCAGCTTGGCCGACGTGACCGCCGCCCCGGGGGCGATCGACGGCGAAAAGCTCCACTGGATATACTGGGATGTGGGCGAATTCCCGGTCTGCTTCCCATTACCATGATTGCCCATGACCTGGGCGTTTCCGCCGGCCCAGTGTCCTGAGGTGTACGAGGCGCCACCGGGTGTTAACACCGCCGCCAAGTCGCCTGCGGAGAAGGCTGAGCCACCGGCGCCAGTCGCGTCGTCGATGCCTTCGGTCGGTGGCAGGGAGAGGGCCGGGTCGACTTCGGCGTTGGCGCCGCCGCCCTCGGCGCTTTCCACCTCGTAGTAGTACTGGGAGTCATAGCTGGCGGTGGCGTCCACGTAGCCGGTGGCGCCGGCGCCGAGGCTAGCGATGACGTCGAAGGGACCGTTGGCAGCGCTGGCGCGCAGGACGGTGTAGCCGGTGGGGGAGGCCCCCACGGCCCACGAGAGCTGGACGCTGCCCGACGTTCCCGTGGGGTGGATCGACGTCGGGCGGATGCCCATCACGGCCTGACCTGTCGGCGCTGAGGATGGAGAGGACGCAAGGGTCGGAGTCGCCGTCGGGTCCACCGGCCAGGGTTGGGGCGAAGGGCTGCTGGCTCTGGACTCGTCCGCGGGGGCGGCGGGCAACGTTGCGGCGGCGGCGAGTCTCGCTGGTGACGTCAAAGAATTGCCGTAGGCACCGAGCTGGACTGGGGTTGACGTCGCCAGCACCAGGGGCAGCGCTACCAGTCCGGTGGCCACCGCGGACGGGGTCAGCGTGCCCAGCTGGGAGAGCACGTTGCTGATGGGGGAAATGAGAGGCACCTGGGCCACCAGGGAGGCTAGTCCCACCGCTCGCCAACACCGTCCCATCGAGACGTTGAGGAGGGTCCGCACCACCGCCGGATCGAATTGGCTCCCGGCACAGTGGACCAGCTCGGCCCGGGCGGCAGTGACACTCATCGGGCGCCGGTAGGGGCGGGCCGTGGTCATGGTCTCGAAGGCATCGGCGACCGCGCCGATGCGGCCGCCGAGGGAGATCTGCTCGCCGGCCAGCCCGCGGGGGTAGCCGCCGCCGTCCCAGCGCTCGTGGTGATGCTCCACCGTGAGGGCCCAGGGGCCTAGCCACGGCCGCAACGGATCGATGAGCCGAGCGCCCTCCTCGGGGTGGCGGCGGATGACCTCCCACTCGTGCCGGTCCAGGGCGCCCTGCTTGTTCAGCACCTCGGTGGGAACCAGCAGCTTACCGATGTCGTGGAGCATGGCAGCCCATCGCAGCCGCGCCCGGTCGGCAGCTAGGAGGTGCATCTCGGTTGCGATCATCTCGGTGAACACGCGCACCCGATCCACGTGGCCGCGGATCCCGCGATCGTATACGCTCAGGACGGCGATCAGCTCCAGTATCGTGTTCATGTAGGTGACGTCCGCCGTCTGGCCGTGCGCGGCGCGCGCTTGCTGGAGCTGGCGCTGCAGATCGCGGGGCCGTCCCACCCGGCGAGTGACGGCGAAGCGCCTGGGCGCTTGGTCGGGGAAGAGCAGCGAGAGGTTGAGCAGGGCGGCGAGGGGGAGCAGCTGGCGGGTGATGCGCTCGACGGCGATCACGGTCAGAAGGGTCGCGTCGGCCACCGCGGCGTACCAGCACATGGTCAAGAGCAGTCCGGGGGCGCGAGGCATCCCCCTGCTCAGCAACAGGCACACGACCAACCCTGCGACCACGGGTGCGGCGTAGACGCCGCTGCGAAGGGCGACCCTCAGGATCGGACGGCGCTGCCATCCGCGGCTCGGCGGTGGACGGTCGGCGCCCGACGCTAGGCTGCCAGAACTCACCGCCCACCTCCGGCTTCAGCCACGCGCACCGGTCCCGGACCAACGGCGCCAGGGCGATCGTCGACGATCATCGACCTGACCCAGGTGCGACAGCGACGTCGTAGAGCAACCTGTGACCGCCGATTCACTGCACCGTTGCCGCAGGGCCTCAGGCGATTGGAGGGGCCCCGATCAGAGCTCCGTCGGACGGACACCGCCGGGGGCCGACGTCCTCGTCGACCTGGCGGCCCACAAGTTCAGCGAGCGGGAGCTCGTCGACTGGGCGACTCGCCGATTGAGGCCATGCCCGTTACGGGCTCGCCCGCCGGACTCGGGAAGTACAAACCGATGTTCGACCGATCCTGGCCCAGCCACAAGAAGCTGAAGCAACGCGCTCAAACGCCGGTCTTCCGGGAATCCGAACTCGAATCCGCGAACGTTCCTTCCAAGCTGGATGTCGCG
>DNAU01000165.1:0-4669 GCA_003491925.1 Chloroflexota bacterium | reverse complement strand
CGGGTTCGAGCCCCGTCTCCCGCCGTCCTCCGCGAGTTCGAGTAGAAAAGACCGACGCAACGCAACAGCAAGGAGGACGCCATGGGCAAGCTCGTCGCGACCGAGTTAATGACGCTGGACGGAGTGGCACAGGCGCCCGGCGCGGCCGACGAGGATCGCGACGGCGGGTTCACCCGCGGCGGGTGGCAGGCGCCGCTGCGGGACCAAGAGTCCGGTAGGGCCATCTTCGAGCAAGCGAAGACCATGGACTCCCTGCTCCTCGGCCGGAAGACCTACGAGATCTTCGCCAGCTACTGGCCCAAAGCTCCCCAGGAAATCCCGTTCGCCGGCCTGCTCAACCGGGTTCCCAAGTACGTGGCCAGCCGCACCCTGACCGGACCTCTAGCCTGGCACGGCTCGGAACTCTCTCGCAGGCGACCTCGGTGAGAGCATCACCGACGTGAAGGCCCGCCACGATGAAGTCCACGTCATTGGCAGCCTCGATCTCGTGCAGTCATTGCTGCGTCTCGGCCTCGTGGACCGGTTGAATCTGTGGCAGCACCCCTTGTTGCTCGGCAGCGGCAAGCACGCATTCGCGGATGGGACGGTTCCCACAGCCCTGCACTTGACCGAGTCGGTCATCTATACCAACGGGCTGCTCCAGCTCACCTACGAAACGGCCGGCATGCCCACCTACGGCGAAGCCGCCGTCGGCACGGGTCGACGCCTACCCGGCCCTCGAGCTGGGTCCCGGATCCGACCCAACCTCCTGGGCAAGAGGACGGCGCTTGCGTGGCTTTGGCGGCCTTCGTCCACTTGATGTAGCGCATGTGGTATAGTGCGCTACATGTCGACTCCGCTTTCGATCCGGTTTGATCCGGCGATCATCGAGAGACTGCGCCGCCGGGCCCGAGCCATCCCGGGCTCCACGCCATCTGGCCTGGCTGAGCGCCTCGTCGACGAAGGGCTGCGCCTGACCGAACACCAAGGGATCACGTTCAAGGACGGTCCGACCGGTCGTCGTGCCGCCCTGCTGCTCGGACCGGACGTGTGGGAGGTCGCGAAAGTGATTCGCGAGCTCGACGAGCGGGGCGAGGCCGCCGTGACGACCGCCGCCGAGCTTCTCAACCTAACCCCGGAGCAGGTGCGGGTCGCCTTGCGCTACTACGCTGCCTTTCCCGAGGAGATCGAGGCCGAGATCGCGCTGGCGGACGAGGAATCTCAAGCCGCCGAGCGCTCCTGGCGCATTCAGCAGCGGCTCCTGGCGTGATTCTGGCCCCGGGCCGGATCGCGCTGCTCCTCGACGAGATGTTCTCCCCCGGCATTGCCGAGGAGCTGCGACGGCGTGGCCACGATGTCATCGCTGTCGCTGCCGACCCGCAGCTCCGGGCCATGGCCGATCCGGATCTGCTCGCGTGGGTGGCCAACCAGGAGCGGCGCCTCGTCACCGAGAATGTCAAGGATTTCCGGCGGCTGCTCCATGCGAGCGAGGCGGCCGGACCCGGGCTGCTGTTCACCAGCAGTCGGACGTTCCCCCGGAGTCGGCAGGCAGTCGGTGCGCTGATCAGTGCGCTCGAGGGCTGGCTGACGCGGCCGGACGCTGCGGCGCGTCCGCCCGAGGACTGGCTGACGCAGTCCCTTGGTCCAAACTAAGGACCCCGTCCGCGGGGTCAAGGTGGTGCCGGTTCCACCGGCTTCGGTCTTCCCCGCTTGCCGGAGCGGGCAGGTGCGCCAGACACTCTATTTCGGCGCGGAATCATCCGGTTTCGCCCGCCGACAAGAATCCGAATTAGCGCGCTCAAACGCTGCTTTCCGGAGAGTCCGACTACGAATCCGAGCACATTCCTTCCAAGCTGAATGTCGCGAGTTCGAGTCTCGTCTCCCGCTCCACCGCCCTTGGCCGACGGGGAAGGTGATGACCACTCTGGCTGTGCTACGCGGGCTCCATATCGCTCTCGGATCGCAGGCCATCGAGCGCCGTCTGGAGGATTGGCTTGAGGTACAGGGTGTCGCCGTGGATCGTCGCGATGGCGACGACCATGTCGAGGACCTGCTCGAGGTCGAGGTCGTCACGGACCTCGTGGGTGCGCTGTGCGGCGCCGAGGAGCGGCCGGCCGGCGGCGAGCACCCGGGCGCGGCTCTCGCCGAAGACGGGGTTGCGCCTGTCTGAGTGCGCGAGCAGCTCGGAAGCGACGTGGTGCTTGGTGGTGGCGAAGGCGAAGAACCGGTGCAGCCAGGCCATCAGCACCCCTCCGGGTGTCTCGGCGTCGACACTCTCGGCGGCCTCGCAGATGGCATCGACTTCGTCGGTGTAGAGGGCCTCGAGGAGCTCACGGCGGCCGGGGAAGTTGCGGTAGAGAGTCGCCATGCCGACTCCCGCGCGTCGCGAGACCTCGGCCATCGATATGTCGGCCTCCGGGTCGGCGAAGGCGCTACGGGCGGCCGCCAGGATCTGTCTGACCTGGTGCGCGCCGGAAAAATCCGTTCCTTCGGCGCGTCGAAGGTTCCCGCTTCTGAGATCGTCGAGGCCCAGTGGATCGCCGAGCGCCGCGGCCACGGACGGTTTCGTACCGAACAGCCCCCCTACTCTCTCCTGACCCGCGCCATCGAGTACGACGTGCTGCCGACCTGCCTGCGCCACGGAATGGGCGTGATGACCTACAGCCCGCTGGCTGGGGGTTGGCTGTCGGGCAAGTACCGCAAGGGCCAGGAGGTCGGTGGGCCGGGCTCCGCCGCTCGGGCGCAGCGCTTTCCTGGGGCGTATGGCTCCACCAACCCAGCCAATGCGGCAAAGCTCGAGGCCGCCGATGCGCTCGGCGCGCTCGCCGTTGAGTCCGGGATGACCCTCATCCAGATGGCAGTTGCATTCGTCATCCGCCATCCCGCGGTCACCTCCGCGATCATCGGCCCGCGCACCCATGGAGCACCTGGACACCTACCTCGCTGCCGACGGGCTCGACCTATCGAGTGACGTGCTTGATCGCATCGACCAGATCGTCCCCCCCGGAGTCACGATCAACGTGGCCGACAACATGTGGAGCATCGGCACGCCGGCACTCAGTGCGGCATTCCGCCGCCGGTAGGTTCACCTGTCTCAGTGATCCGCCTGGAGGGCATGGACGTTCGCCATCACAGACCAGGCGTTCCAGGGTTCAGGGAGGCCGGCGGGCGCTGCAGACGGGCCCGTCGGATCGCGGTGAGCGGATGCGGTCAGGTGGCGGCGCGTTCATTGACGGGTCGGCGGCGAAGCTCCGAGCGCTGGATGGGCGGGGGTAGGTAGGCCTGGTCGAGGGTGCCGACGTCGGTGCCGGGCGGGACGATCTCATCGATCCGGTCGAGGATGTCGTCGGTGAGCGTGACGTCGATGCCGGCGAGCAGGTCGTCGAGTTGCTCCAGGGTGCGCGGCCCGAGGAGCGCGCTGGTCACGCCGGGGTGAGCGATCGCGAAGGCCATCGCGAGGTGCGTCATCGACAGGCCCGCCTCCTGCGCGAGCGGGATCAGCGCCTCAACGGCGTCGAGGCGGCGCTCGTCGTTGAGATGGCGGAGCAGGCCGGCCCGGCGCAGGTCGTTGTGCTCGCCCTTGCGCACGCGGCCCGTGAGCAGGCCCTGCGCGAGCGGGCCCCATACGAGCGTGCCCATGCCGTAGCGCTGCGTGACCGGAAGCACCTCGCGCTCGATGGCACGGTTGAGGATCGAGTACGGCGGCTGCTCGGTGCGGAACCGTTCCAGGCCGCGGCGCTCGGCGACCCATTGGGCCTCGACGATGTCGGACGCGGGAGTCGTCGACGAGCCGATCGCGCGGACCTTCCCGCTATGGATCAGGTCCGACAGCGCCGACAGCGTCTCCTCGATGTCGGTCGTCGGATCGAGTCGGTGGATCTGGTATACGTCGATGTGGTCGGTCTGCAGCCGGCGCAGGGAAGCCTCGACCGCGGTCATGATCCAGCGCCGCGAGGCGCCCTGCCGGTTGGGGTCGTCGCCCATCGCGCGGCTGAACTTCGTCGCCAGCACCACGCCGTCGCGGCGCCCCTTGAGCGCCTTGCCGACGATCTCCTCGGAGTCCCCATAGCTGTCCGCGGTGTCGACGAGGTTGATTCCCGCGTCCAGCGCCTTGTGGATGACGCGGATCGAGTCGTCGGGATCCGGGTTGCCGATGGACGTGGCGAACATCAGCGTGCCAAGCGCATACGGGCTCACCCTGATGCCGGTCCGGCCGAGGGTTCGGTAGCGCGTTGTCTGGCCGCCCTGGCCGGTCATTGCCTTACCCCAGCACGTGCAGTGCTGCGATGAGATCTGCGGGCTCCATGCGCACGCGCCAATCTGTCTTGACAAATCGTGATCTGATCACTCCGTCGCGATCGATGATGAAGGTCGCCGGCACCGGAAGGGTCATCGAACCATCGGCGTTCTTGTCGCGGGGATCGTTGTGGAAGACGTTGAGGTGCAGGTCCCTGAGCTCGCCTGCCACTGCGAATTGGCACGCGGTATGCCCGGATCACCGACTGATCCACGTCGCTGAGCACGGGGAACTCGAGGTCGTGTTTCTCAGTCACTGAGAGGCTGTGGTCGGGGGACTGCGGACTCACCGCCATCAGCGAGGTGTTCACAGCCCGAATGTCGGCCAGCACATCCTGAGGACTGCGCAACTGAAGATTGCAGTATGGGCACTGACCTGACCCCCTGGAACTGG
>DNAU01000291.1:3887-4867 GCA_003491925.1 Chloroflexota bacterium | reverse complement strand
AGCAGGATGTTCTCGACGTCCTCCCCCACGTAGCCGGCCTCGGTCAGACTGGTCGCGTCGGCGATGCTGAAGGGGACGTCGATGATCTTGGCAAGTGTCTGCGCCAGCAGGGTCTTGCCGCAGCCGGTCGGGCCCACCAGCAGGACGTTGGACTTCTGGAGCTCGATGTCGCTGTTGGCCTTGCTGTTGGCGATCCGCCGAAAGTGGTTGTAGACGGCGACCGAGAGCACCTTCTTGGCGTGCTCCTGGCCCACCACGTGCTGGTCGAGGGAGGCCATGATCACCTGCGGTGTCGGCATCATCCCCGACTTGACCCGCTTCTGCGAGGTCGAGCGGTTGTCCTCCTCCAGCACCTCCTGGCAGAGGTCGATGCACTGGTCGCAGATGTAGACGCCCGGGCCGGCAACCAGCTTGCGAACCTGCTCCTGACCCTTGCCGCAGAACGAGCAGCGGGTGTGCCGGCGACGATCTTCGCGGTCGGTCATCTGCTCACCCGCATCGTGGCGGCCTCAGCGGGCGGCGGCGCCGCCCCCGACCGCCGGGCCGTCGGCCCCGTCATCGTGGGATGAGCTCGCACCGTTGCCGCTCGTCCCCCGTGGCGATGAGCCGTCCCCGGTGCTCTTCGGCCGGGCCTGGATGATCTCGTCGATCAGGCCGTAGGTCCTCGCCTCCTCGGCGCTCATGAAGAAATCCCGATCCGAGTCGCGGGTGACCACCTCGATCGACTTGCCGGTGTGGTGGGCGAGGATCTCGTCGATGCGGGCCCGGATCCGAAGGATCTCCTGGGCGTGGATCTGGATGTCGGCGGCCTGGCCACTGAAGCCCCCGCTGGGTTGGTGGATCAGGATCCGGGTGTTGGGGAGGGCGTAGCGGAGGTTGGGGGCGCCCCCGGCGAGCAGCACCGCCGCCATCGAGGCGGCGATCCCCATGCAGATCGTGCCGACCCGCGGCTCGACGTACTGCATGGTGTCGTAGATGGC
>DNAU01000291.1:0-3710 GCA_003491925.1 Chloroflexota bacterium | reverse complement strand
AGCTGGGCCATGACCACGTTGGCCACCTGGTCGTCGATGGGGGTGCCGATGAAGATGATCCGGTCCTTGAGCAGGCGGGAGTAGATGTCCATCCCGCGCTCACCCCGGTTGGTGGTCTCGATGACGTAGGGGATGAGGGTCATTGCCAGGCCAGTATACCCACGGGCCGTCGCCGTGCCCTCCGGGTGCTCACGAGAGCCGGTGGGGGCTCCATCCACCCCGCCGGGGCCGGCCTCGCCGGTTCACCGGAGACCCCATTCCCCGGGCCATGCGAAGAGGGCATTGCTGATACCGACGCTATCATGTATATTGACACCCACAGTTCGGGAAGGGACCTAGGAAGGTGGGAGGGCGATCGCGCATGGCCCGCAAGTACAAGCCCGTGGAGCTGCCCCTGCGCAGGGTGCCGGTTGACCTGGTGGACGAGCGAGCTCGCTGCCCGGTGTGCGACGAGCGGGACTCCGGGGTGATCGGCCGGCTGGGTCTTCGACTGGTCTTCCGCTGCGAGCGGTGCCGGGTGCGCTTCTACCGTCCCCCGACCGCGCTGCGCTTCGGCTGAGCCGGCTTCGCGCCGTTCGCCGGCCTCAACCGTTGCCCGCGGCGATCTCGTAGGCCCGCTCGGCGGCGGCACGCCGCACCAGGTCGGAGCGGGCCGCCGTCCGGAGGCGGCGGCGGTCGGCCGCGGAGAGGCGCCGGCCCAGCGCGATCTTCTCCACCTCGCGCTCGACCTGCAGCTCGTCGACCTCCAGCTGCTCGGCGCGGGCCAGGGCGTCGAGGGCCAGCTCGAGGCGGACGCTGTCCGCGGCGGCCGGACGCCGTTCCTGTCGCAGCTTCTCGATGCTGCCGCCGGTGTATTCGAGGTAGCGATCGAAACGTAGCCCGAGCTCGGCGAGCCGCATCTCCATCGACGCCAGCTCGCGATCCAGCTCGCGCTCGACCATCGCCGCCGGCACGTCGATCTTCACGCGCTCCCGCAGCGCCTTGAGGACGTCGGAGTGGAAGCCCTCCTCGTCGTCGTGGGCGGCGGCCTCGACCAGCCGGCTCCGGTAGTGGGCACGCATCTCGTCGATCGTCTGCCCGTTGCCGTCCCGCTTGGCCAGCTCGTCGTCGAGGGGCGGAAGGGTGCGCTCGCGCACCGCGAGGATGCGGGCCTCGGCCTCGACGGTCACCCCGCGCAGCTCCTCCTGCTGGTAGTCGGCGGGGAGGGTGAGGGGGAAGCGCCTCTCGGCGCCGGCCTCGAGGCCGATCAGCGCATCCACCAACCCGGCGATCAGACGCTCGCGGTCCAGTTCCAGGTCGCGCTCCTCCCCGCCCGAGAGCACCTCCTCCCCCCGGCGCATCACCAGGACGCAGCGCAGCACGTCGCCGGCCTGAGCCGGACGGCTCACCTCGACGAGGTCGGAGAGCGCCCGCCGGACCCCCTCGACAGCGGAGTCGACATCCGCCTCGGTGACCTCCGTGTGCCGGGGGTCGACCCGCAGCGAGAGGTGGTCGCCGAGGTCGACCACGGGGCGGACCGCGACCTCGGCGCTGAACTTCACGGGCTGTCCCCGCTCCAGGGTCCCGACCGTCACGGACGGATCCCCGACGGGGTCGAGCTCCTCCTGCTCGACGGCCCGGGCGTAGAGCCGCGGGATCAGCTCCTCGGCCGCCGCGTTGCGCAGCGCCTCCCAGCCGACGACCCGCTCGACGAGCACGGCCGGTGCCTTGCCCGGGCGAAAGCCCGGGATCCGGAGCCGGGCTCCCAGCTTCTGGCTGGCTTCCCCGAGCGCGCGATCCAGGTTCTCGGGCGGGGCTTCGACGGTCAACTCGACGATCCAGCCCGGTTTGCGCTCGACGAAGACGGACAGCTCGGGGGTTGCGGTGGTCACATGGTCTCCTCAGGTGTCACAGGCCCACCCATTCTGGGCGACGGTGCGGGCGGCGGCGCCACCCGCCCCGCCGACCCGCGTGCGCGGGCCGAGAGTCGAACTCGGACGGGTCACCCCACGGGATCCTAAATCCCGCGCGTCTACCGGTTCCGCCACCCGCGCCGGTCGTGGCAGGTCCGGGGCGAGTGTAACACCGGCGATTGCACCGATCGGACGCCCTCTCCGCACGCGCCGAGGAGGGCGCCGGCGGGCTCCGGGTCACCGTACGTTGTCCAGCCTGGTCGGCCCCGAGCGACTGCGACCAACAGCCCTGGACATCCCCCGCGCCGGCCCCTAGGCTTGCCCTGAGCGGCCCTGCCGCCGGGTCATCCATTGCCGCCAGTACGGAGGTCGAGTATGGAGCCAAGCCAGGAAGCCGCAGCGGTCGGGAACCCGCAGGAGACCGTTGCGAGGATCGACCAGAAGGCGCTGAGGCTGTCTGCGTTGCTGCGGGAGATCGACAATCACCCCATCGAGCTGCCCCCCGAGCTGGTTGAGCGGCTCGATGAGATCCTGGAGATGCTGGCCTGCAGGGTGGCCGCCACCCGAGCCCTTCTCCACCAGTCGGCATATATGCCGCACGGGATGAGCGTGGCCTAGGCCTGCTGCCCGCCGCCTCCGAGCCCGACGACGGGTCTGCCCGGCACGCTGCCGGGCGGAAGTGCGGGGGCGTGCCGTGCCAGTCGCGGCCGCAGGCGGTGGCCGTGTCGCGCCGCCCGCCGCCACCCCGGGGGGTCCCCGGCCGAGGCGGTCAGTGCGGGCAGTAGAGTGACGCGTGCGCCGCAGCTCACGCGGCGCGGGCGCACCGGGTGCCCCTGCACCCAGCCCGCGTGGCGCGCCCGCGATCCCACCTCGACAGGAGAGACGTCCCATGACGGCCACCAAGGAGCACTGGAAGAGCGAGCCCGACGACCACGACTATCCCGCCGCCGCCGACTACCTCAGCCTGCTGATGGACAAGGGGGAGGTGACCAATGCGGTCGCCGCCCTCCGCAAGGCGACCCTGACCCACCGCAAGGCGAAGGACCTGCTGCGGGCGAGCCGGCTGGATCTGCTGCCGGCGGACAACGTCCACGTCAAGAAGGATCTGACCAAGGTCGACGGCGGCCACCTGCTCTCCCCGGTGCTGCTGCTTCGAGGCCGCCTGGACGCCGACGTCCCGCTCACGGTCGCCGACGGCTACCACCGCATCTGCGCCAGCTACCACATCGACGAGGACGCCGACATCCCCTGCCGGATCGCCTGAGCGCCGCCCGCCCTGACGGCCTCCGCCGCCGCGCAGGCGTCGTACACGGTACGCCGCGGTCTCTCCGCTCGGGCCGGGTCGCTTCGCTCCCCCAGGTGCCGCCTCACCCGAGCGTCCGCGCTGCGCGCGGCGCCCGCTCCGTCACCCGTCGTACACGGTACGCCGCGGCCTCTCCGCTCGGGCCGGGTCGCTTCGCTCCCCCAGGTGCCGCCTCACCCGAGCGTCCGCGCTGCGCGCGGCGCCCGGGTGGGCGTCACCCTGGCAGCACGCCTGCGGCGCGCCGCCTCGGCCCTCGCTCCGTTTATGCGTCGTAGTAAAGGAAGAACTCGTAGGGGTGCGGGCGCAGAGCCACCGGGTCGACCTCGCGCTCGCGCTTGTAGGCGATGTAGGTGTCGATCACGTCCTGGGTGAAGACGCCACCCTTGAGCAGAAAGTCGTGGTCCTCCTCCAGCGCGTCCAGCACCTCGGGCAGCGAGCCCGGAAGGTCCTTGACCTGCTCCGCCAGCTCGCCCTCGAGCTCGTAGAGGTCGGCCTCGACCGGAGCCGGCGGCTCG
>DNAU01000109.1:3598-7798 GCA_003491925.1 Chloroflexota bacterium | reverse complement strand
TCCTCGCGGCCCTCGAAGGAGTCGACCGTGTCGATCTTCACCGACCGCTTGAACTTGCGCCGCCCCAAAGCCTGGCGCAGCCGCTCCACCTGCTCCGCGTACATGGCGATCACCGCCATGCTCAGATCGCGCGGGCAGCGCTCGTCGAGCAGGCGGACCACGTGGGCCGCCACCCGCACCTCGGTCTCGTTGCGCAGGGCGCCACCGGGGCCGCGGCGCTCCCGGCTTCCCCGCATGCCGTCGGTGTCGACGAAGTGAAGCGCGACCGGCAGCGGCTTGCGGGTCACGAATTCATAGGCCTGAACCTCCGGTGCGTCCTCGAGCTGGCCCTCGTAGGAGGCACGCGAGATGTAGGCGGAGATCTGCGGGTGCATCCGGTGCTGGATGGTCAGCAGGCACCGGGCCTCGGCGGGAAGGCCGCCGTCCCAGGCCATCTCGAAGAGAGAGGTGTTGACCAGCTCCTCCAGGAAGGGATCGGTCTCGACGATGCCGTAGAGGGAGTCGTCCTCGACCGGGGGCAGCTGCTTGTGGTCGCCGACCAGGGCGAGCGCCGAGCCGAGGCGCAGGGCTGGGAGGGACTCGTCGGCCCGTGCCTTGTTGGCCTCGTCGAGGATGACCACGTCGAAGTTCATGTCGGTGATCGCCGAGGTGGCCGCCGTCGCGCAGGTGGCGAAGTAGCAGTTGGCCTCCATCAGCCGTGGGTCGTCCTCGTCGTCGCAGCGGAAGCGCTCGACCGCCGGGTGGACCCGCTCGGCCCGAGCGACCCGCACCGCCCGCATCCCGGGGGTGCCGGCGAGCCGCTCCAGCGCGTTGTCGACCGCCAGGTTGGAGTGGGAGGTGACCAGGATCCGCTCCTCAGGGTCGGTCGCCAGCCGGCGCTTCACCGCCTCGACGATGACCGTGGTCTTGCCGGTCCCCGGCGGCCCCTGGATGAACACTGCCTGGCCGGCCTGGAGCCCGGCGAGGAGGGCGACGGCACGGTCCTGGGGTGGGTTGGCCTGCATCCCCTCGGTGAGCCAGCCCGCCGTCTCCGGGCCTGCGGTGTAGGCGGGCGAGCGCACCGTGTCGGCGGCGACCAGGAGCTGGGCGAGCAGACCCACCCCAAAATCCCGGGTCGCGATCGCGGCCAGCACCGAGCGCTTGGCCTGGTAGAGGGCTCGGTTGAAGGAGGGGGTGATGTAGCCCTCGCTCCCGGCATGCTCGAAGGTGCGGGTGGTGACCTCGACGGTGTGCCGGTGGTGGTCGATCCGGGAGACCCGGCCGACGAAGTTGGGCTCGTCTTCCGGCTCCACCAGCACCGCCGCGTCCGGGGCGAGGTTGAGCGGCTCTCCCTCGGGAACGGAGAACTCGACCTTGGCGATCTCCGGCTGCCTGCGGTCCATCTCGCCGAACTCGCGTCCGCAGGAAGGGCACTGGGTCTGCTCCCCGGGCCGCCAGAGTGCCCGGCAGGTCTTGCAGCGCCAGAACTCGCGGGCGGCGATGTAGCGGGTTCGCTGGGTCTGGGCTCGGCCCTTCTCCGCCCCCTCCAGGCGCTCGACCAGCTTCAGGGTGGCGTAGAGGCGCTCGCTCTTGGCGGCCTTGGCACCGGCACGCCGCCAATCGAGGATCCGGAAGGTGTCGCTGGCCACCCCGTTGGCGGCGGTGACCACCGGGTGACGGGCGGTGAGGGTCAGGATCTTGGCCCCCTCGGGATGGTCGCTGACCGGCTTGAGCGAGATCACCCGGAGGGCGAGATGGGCGGGGTCGCCGCCCGGGTCGGGCTGGGGGACGCACTGCAGGGTCAGATCGGGCAGCGCCAGCCGCACCTGGGGGGGATCGTCGTCGCTGAAGGAGGCGGTGAGGTGGCCGAGCTCGGAGAGGCGCTCGGCAAAGACGGCGCGGGGATCCGCTCCGGCGGCACCGCCGTTTGCAAGGGTGGTGAGCACGACCATGGCGTCGCTCTCATCGGGCACGATGAGGTGAAGCCGGTCGAGCGCGAGGTCCGGTGCGATCAGCGGACTGTCAACCTCGATGCGCCGCAGGATATGGCCGTGCGGCGGCAGCACACGTATTCCGGGAAGCTTCGGAGGCACGCGCTCGCGGCAATGACGCGGCATCTGGCCGACGGACGGCCGGGGCAGCGGCTCTCGAAAGCTCCCGCCTGCAACGACTATACCCGAAAGGGTGCCAGTTGCAACACACGGGTGGAATCGTCTCCGGAGCGTCGCAGCCCCAAGGCGTCCGGGCGGGACCCAGGCGGCCCGGTTGCGACAAACTTCGCCCCTGACGCCATGACCGACCTCCAACTCCCCCCCGGCATCGACGCGGCCCCGGCGGGCCCCGCCTCCGCGGCCCGGCCGAACCCCCTGCCCCCCGGGGCCCTGGTGATCGGCATCGGGCTCGCCTTCCAGGGTCTGACCACCTACGCCTTCGTGGTGATCGCCAACCACGCCCTGGCGGCCAAGCCGTACTCGGCCTTCAGTGCCCTCTGGGCACTCACCTTCGTGGCCGCGCCGGGCCTCTTCCTCCCCCTGGAGCAGGAGGTGGGGCGGGCGGCGTCGGCGCGGCGGGTGGCGGGTCTGGGGGCGGGACCGGTGGTCCGGCGAGCCCTGTTCCTGGGGGTGGGTCTCGCCCTCGGGGTGATGGTCCTGGCCGGAGCCGGCGAGGGCCCCCTGATCAGCACCTTCTTCAACGGGCAGGGGCTGCTCCTGGTCGGCTTCCTGGCGGCGATGGCCACCTACACCTTCTACTACCTCTCCCGGGGAACCCTGGCCGGCTCGGCTCGCTTCGGCGGCTACGCGACCGTCCTCATCGTGGAGGGGGCGGTCCGGATCGCAGCGGCACTCGTCCTGCTCAAGGCCGGGGTCAGGAGCGACGGAGCGTACGGGCTGGCCATCAGCCTGCCGTGCCTCATCGGCCTGGCCGCCGTGATGCCCCGCCAGCACGGGGTCGCCGGCCCGGGGCCGCCGGCCCGCTGGAGCGAGCTCTCCAGCGCCCTGGGCTGGCTGCTCGCCGGGTCGCTGCTGGCCCAGGCGCTGATGAACGTGGCTCCGCTCGCGGTCAAGGCCTTCTTCAGCGGTGGCGATCCCAGCGCCGCGGGCCGGGTCCTCAACGGCCTGATCGTCGCCCGCATCCCGCTCTTCTTCTTCCAGGCCATCCAGGCGTCGCTCATGCCCAAGCTCTCGGCCGACGCCGCGGCGGGCCGCCTGGAGGACTTCCGCCTGATGCTGCGCCGCATCCTCCTCCTGGTCGCCGCGGTCATAGCCATCTCGGTCGCAGGGATGGCCCTCCTCGGCCCGCCCGTGCTGCAGATCCTCTTCCACAGCAGCCGGCCGCTCGCGCGCGGCGACCTCGCCCTGCTCGCGCTCGGCAGCGAGGGGATGATGGCCGCCTTCTCGCTCGCCTACGCGTGCATCGCGCTGCGCGGGTACCGGGGGGCGACGGCAGGCTGGGTTGCCGGCGCCGTGGCCCTGGTGGTCGCTCTCCTGGTGCTCCCGGGGGCACTGCTGCGGGTCGAGATCGCCTTCTGCATCGCGGTCGCCGTTGCCTGCGCCGTGATGGCGGTGGCGCTCAGGATGCGGCTGCGCTCGCGGCTGTCGAGCTGACCGCGCGCAGGTCCGACTCCACCATCATCGCGACCAGCTCGGGGAAGGAGACGGTCGGCTCCCAGCCGAGAACCCGCCGAGCCTTGCCGGCGTCGCCAACCAACACGGCAACGTCCGCGGGGCGGAGGAACCGCTCGTCGACGACCACGTGGTCCTGCCAGCGCAGCCCGGCGTGCCCGAAGGCCAGCTCGAGAAACTCGCGCACCGAATGGGTCTCCCCGGTGGCGATGACGTAGTCGTCGGCCTGGTCCTGCTGCAACATGAGGTGCATCGCCCGCACGTAGTCGCCGGCGAACCCCCAGTCCCGCTGGGAGTCGAGGTTGCCGAGGCGCAGCTCCGACTCCAGCCCGAGCTTGATCCGGGCCACCGCGTCGGTGATCTTGCGAGTCACGAACTCGAGGCCCCGCCGCGGCGACTCGTGGTTGAAGAGGATGCCGCTCACCGCGAACAGCCCGTAGCTCTCCCGGTAGTTGACGGTGATGTGGTGGCCGTAGACCTTGGCGGCCCCGTAGGGGGAGCGCGGGTGGAACGGGGTCAGCTCGTTCTGCGGCGTCTCCCGCACCTTTCCGAACATCTCGCTGCTCGACGCCTGGTAGAAGCGGATCGCCGGGTTGAC
>DNAU01000109.1:0-3481 GCA_003491925.1 Chloroflexota bacterium | reverse complement strand
GTGTTGATCGCCTGCTTGAAGGAGAGGGCGACGAAGCTGATCGCCCCCAGGTTGTAGACCTCGTCGGGGTGGGTCGCCTCGAGGGCCGCGATCAGCGAGGACTGGTCGTGGAGGTCGCCGTCGATGAGGCGCAGCTCGGGGACGAGCCGCCGGACGACGGCGGCACGGGGGTTGTTCTGGCCGCGGATCAGGCCGTGGACCTCGTACCCCTGGGACACCAGGTGCTCGGCGAGGTAGCCGCCGTCCTGGCCGGTGATGCCGGTGATCAGCGCCGATCTGCTCATGGCGCGGATCGTCTCATCCCCGCACCGGTCCCTGCGGGGGCGGCGGGGAGGCTTCCGCATCGAGGCCGGCGAGATCCGCAAGCACCATCTCACGGATGACGTCCGAGAACTCCCGGGTCGGGGTCCATCCCAACCGGGCGCGCGCCCGGTTGGCGTCCCCGCAGAGCCGCACCGGCTCGGCCGGGCGCAACAGGGCGGGATCGGTGACCACGTGCCGGTGCCAGTCGAGCCCGACCACCGAGAAGGCGACCTCGAGGAGCTCCCGGAGGGTGTGGGTCCGGCCGGTCGCGATCACGTAGTCGTCGGCGACGTCCTGCTGGAGCACCAGGTGCATGGCCCGGACGTAGTCGGGCGCGTAGCCCCAGTCCCGCTCGACATCCAGGTTGCCGAGCCGCAGCTCGGTCTCGAGGCCGCGCGCTATCCGCGCCGCGCCCAAGGTGATCTTGCGGGTCACGAAGCCCGTCCCCCGTCGTGGCGATTCGTGGTTGTAGAGGATGGCGTTGGCGGCGAAGATCCCCCGGCTCCGCCGGTAGTGCTGAACCGTCTGGTGGGCAAAGGCCTTGGCCACGCCGTAGGGGGAGAGCGGGCAGAGCGGGGTCCCCTCGTCCTGGGGCGAGGTCGTCGCCCCGCCGAAGATCTCGGCGCTCGAGGCCTGCAGGAGACGGATGCGGGGGTCGGCCTGCCGGATGGCTTCGAGCAGCCGGAGCACACCGAGCCCGGTCACCTCGGCGACCGCGACCGGGTTGTCGAAGGAGTCGGCGACCGAGGTGGCCGCGGCCAGGTTGTAGACCTCGGACGGCCGGGCCTCGGCGAGCACCGCCTGGAGCGAGGCGCCGTCGGTGAGGCTCCCCTCCAGGAGGTGCACGGCGGCCGGCACCGCGTCGGGGACGACATCGCCGGGGAGGACCAATCCCGCCACCTGGTACCCCTCGGCGAGCAGGAGCTCGCTGAGGTAGGGGCCGTCCTGTCCGGTGACCCCGGTGACGAGCGCGCGGCGGCGGGTGGCGGGCATCGACCGACTGTAGCCGCCTGAGCCGGGGCCGGGGGCGCAGGGTCCCGGGGCGCCGAGGCGCGTAGGATCGACGCATGGGCGATCCTCAACCCGGAGTCGACCTCTCCGGTCTGCACCGTGAGCTGGACAGTCTCAAGTCGCGCCTCTGCCGCTGCGGGCACGAGGGCACCTGCCTGAGCTGCCGCGGCTTCGAGGTGGTGCGCCAGCAGGCCCAGGCGGTCGCCGCCGCCGCCTCCCAGCCGGTGCTCATGCAGGTCGCCCAGGAGGCCGCCATGCGCGACCTCTTCTCCCAACTCGGCGGGCTGCAGGAGAAGCTGACCGCGGATCCTCAGCTCTCCGACCTGCTCTCCCGCTTCGCCGAGCGGGTCCAGGAGGACCTCGGTGGGCCCGAGGAGCTGGAGAACCTGCTGCGCAGCCTCGGCTTCCCGGGGCAGCAGGGTCAGCCGGGCGGACCTCCCGGCGGTGCCTCCTTCGACGACCGGCGCCGGCCATCGGATGACCGGTCGACCCCCCCCGACGATCGGACGGTCCCACCGGATGATCGCCCCACCCCGCCCGACGAGGGGATGTGGCCTCGCCCGAGTGGAGGGGAGAAGGGCTGACCGCCTGGCCCCCCACGTGACGGGCGCGAGCGGTCCCCGGACGGCGGGGCCAGTCCGGCGCTCCGCCAGCCGGTGCCGCGGCTTAGCTTCGCGCGATGGGGCTCGCGGTTCACGACGTCCCGGACGCCACGCCGCTCTGGCGCGTCGAGCGGTCCGACTGCCTCGACTTCCTGGGCGCCCTCGAGGACGGATCCGTCGACTGCATCGTCACCGACCCCGCCTACTCCGGCATGAACCAGCACATGCAGTTCGGCCGCGGACGGATCGTGGGTCGCTACGGCGAGCCCGGGAACTCCCGATGGTTCCAGGAGTTCCACGACGACCCCGCGACGTTCTCGCGCTTCCTCGAGGAATGCCACCGGGTGCTCCGCCCCGACCGCCACATCTACGTGATGTTCGATTCGTTCTCGCTGCTCAGCCTGGGGGCGCTGATGCGCGAGCGTTTCAATGTCAAGGGCGTGATCGTCTGGGACAAGGTGAACATCGGGATGGGTCACTACTTCCGGCGCAGCCATGAGCTGGTGGTGTTCGCGTGCAAGGGCCGCCGCCGGCTGAACCGCCGCGACCTCGCCGACGTCTGGCGGATCAAGCGGATCCACCGGGGCGCCTACCCGACTCAGAAGCCGGTGGAGCTGTTCGCCCGCATGCTGGTGGGCAGCGTGGAACCGGGGATGGTGGTGTGCGACCCCTTCGCGGGGAGCGGCAGCTCGGCGATCGCGGCGCTGGCCGCCGGCTGCTCGTTCGCCGGCGCCGACATCAGCGCGGACGCGGTCGCCCTGGCGCGGGCGCGCTGCTCCGCCTACACCACGACCGGACGCGACCCGCTCGAGGCCTGACCGATGCAGGTCCGACGTCCTGCCGGATTCGGTGGGAGGCGGCCACCGCGTGAGGAGGTTAAACAGGGACGGGCCCGGTGACACGCCGAGCCCGTCCAGGAGGGGGGCCCGCGTGGGAGGGCACGACTCCCACGCAGGCCCGAGGAGCAGAGGTCAGGTCGCCGGGGCCATCGCCGGCACCGGCAGGTGAGGGGCCCCGGGGTAGGGCTCCAGGTCGACGGACACCTCGCCGTGGATCACCTGGTCGCCGACTTCCAGGTGAGCGTCCGGAGCGCGGAGCGGCACCACCAGGCCGATCAGCTTGACGATCACGAATGTGGCCACCGCGTCATATCCGATGATGAAGACGAGAGCGATGAACTGGTACAGGAGCTGCTGGGGGTGGCCGTACCAGAGCCCGGTGACCACCGAGTTCGGGGTGCCCTTGACGCCCAGGTACTCGACCATGTTGGGGTCGGCCATGATCCCGGTGAAGAGACCACCCAGGGCCCCGGCGACGCCGTGGGTGTGGATAACGCCGAGGGTGTCGTCGACCCGGCGGAAGAGCGCGAACCTGGGCGCGAGGTTGATGGTGATCCAGGGCAGGGTGCCGGCGAGGACGCCCAGCACCAGCGCCGCGTAGCCGTCGATGAAGCCGGCCGCGGGGGTGATCGCCACCAGGCCGGCCACCATGCCGTTGATGGCCCCGGCCACGCTGACCTTCTTGAACCGGAGCGCGTCCCACATCACCCAGGTGCAGAGCGCGGT
>DNAU01000022.1 GCA_003491925.1 Chloroflexota bacterium | reverse complement strand
CCCGCAGGGGATCACCTCCACACCCGTCATCGACGGCGGCAACATCTATGTGGTTGCCAATATCCAGACCGGGTCGTCCACCTTCTACTTCGAGCTGGCCAGCCTCAGCCTGGCCACCGGGAGCGTGAGCTGGACCGCGAACGTGGACCCGACCGACACCAGCAACCCCTCCGGCATCACCTGGAGCTCGGAGGCCCTCGCGATGGAGGACCGCGGTGCGCTGCTCGTCACCGACGGGCTGGTGCTGATCCCGATGGGGGGTAACGACGGGGACTGCGGCGGCTACCACGGCTACGTGGTCAGCTACCCGGAGACGGGACCGGGCACGGGGAGCCTGGCGTGGTGGGCGTCCAGCGAGGTGGACGCAGGGGACAGTCAGGGCGCGATCTGGGCCGCCGGGGGGCTCTCCGAGGACGCCGACGGGTATGTCTATGCCGGCACCGGGAACAGCAACCACGACCAGTCGACCGACGCCTACGACTACGGCGACGGGGTGATCAAGCTCGACCCCACCGATCTCGCCCCAGGTGCACCGGTCGATTACTTCGCCCCCTCGAACTGGTACCAGGACAACGCCAACGACGAGGACCTGGGCTCGAGCACCCCGCTGCAGCTTCCCGGTGACCGGATCTTCCAGGTCGGCAAGTCGGGGATCGGGTACCTCCTCAACAGCACCGACCTGGGCCACATCGGCGGCCAGCTCGCGGAGCATCAGCTCTGCCACGCCACCAGCGACGCCGCCTTTGGAAGCCTCGCCTATGCCGCCAGCGTGGTGTTTGTCGGCTGCAGCGACGGGCTGGCCGCGGTCCAGATCGCGGCCAGCGGGGACGATTTCTCGCCGCTCTGGTACAACACCAGCGACGTCGCCACCCACCCTCCGACCGTGGCCGGCGGAATGGTCTGGTCGGTCAGCGCCGGCGGCGGCCAGCTGCTGGGCCTCTCAGCGACCACCGGGGTCCTGGAGGACAGCCTGAGCATCACGGGCTCCAACTCCAACCACTTCACCACCCCGACCGCCTCCGATGACCAGCTGTACGTGGCGGCCGGCACCGCCGTCGACGCTTTCACCGGGAGCCCGCCACCGGCCACGCGCTATCAACCGCTGTCCCCCTACCGGGTCCTGGACACCCGCTCGGCCACCTGCGTCCAGTGCACGGGCGGTGCCCTCGGGGGGGGCCAGACGCGCACCATCCAGGTCGGCGGCTACACCCCACCCGGCTACGGCGGGAGCGTCGTCCCCGCCGGGGCGGTGGCGGTCGTGCTCAACCTCACCGCGGTCAGCGGGACCCAGGGCACCTTCCTCACCGTCTTCCCCGCAGGGGAGGCGGTCCCCAACGCCTCCAACCTGAACACCCCGGCCCGCGACAACGTCGCCAACCTGGTGACCGTGGCCGTCGGCACGTCGGGCGGCAATCCCGGTTACGCCAGCATCTTCAACGACGCCGGCACCATCGACGTGGTGGCCGACGTGGAGGGCTACTACTTCAGCGGCGGGTCCGGATCCTCGGGCGAGTTCCACGCTCTCTCCCCGCCCATCCGGGTCTGCGACTCGCGCGGCGACCAGGGCACCCCCGGCACGCTGTGCGCCGGCACCGGCGGGAGCAGCGACCCGCTCAGCGCGGGCGAGGCCCGCCTGGTGGCGGTCACGGACGGCGCCACCGGCGTCTCCACCTCGGGTGACGCCGAGGCCGCGGTGCTCAACCTCACGGCCGTCAGCGGCACGGCGGGCACGTTCCTCACCGTGTACCCGCCCACGTCGAGCGGCAGCGGTCCGCCCACCTGTGGCACGCCCCCGACCGCGTCCACTCTCAACGTCCCGGCCAACACCAACCAGCCCAACCGGGTGATCGCCACGGTGGTCCAGTCCGGCGGCACCGGCTACGTCTGCATCTTCAACGATCTCGGGATCATCAACGTGGTGGTCGACGTCAGCGGCTGGTTCGGCAACGGCTCGGACACCGGGGGAACCCTCTTCCACCCACTCACCCCGACGCACATCTGCGACACCCGGCCGGGGCAGGACGTCGTCTGCGAGGGCGAGACGCTGGCAGGTGGCGCCACCGACTCCGTCCAGGTGGCTGGGGTGGGACCACTACCCGCGACGGGCGTCATGGCCTTGGTCGCCAACCTGACGGCGGTGAGCGGCACCGCGGGCACGTATCTCACCGCCTATCCGGACTCCGCGTCGCGGCCGACGACGTCCGACCTCAACCCGCCCGCTCAGACCAACATCGCCAACCTGGTCATGGTCGCGGTCGCGACCGACGGCAGGGTCGACGTCTACAACTCGTTGGGCAGCATCAACTTCATCGTCGATGCCGTCGGCTGGTTCCAGTAGGGCGCCGGCCGCGCAGAGCGGGCCGGCGGCGGTCACGGGATGGCACATCCCGGTGATGGACCCGTAACGATGGCGTCTCCGTCGGTTGACATCACGGAGACGTACGGGGCGTCCCCATATGGTGGGGGGCGCTGTGGGATGGCATGTCCGACCCCTCCGACGCCTGCTCGCCATGCTGCTGCCCGTGGCTTTGGCAGCCGCGATCGTCACCACGTCGCAGCCCGCACGGGCCGCCACGATACCCTGGGGAACCGTCCTGGTGCCGGGGTCGGCGTGGGCCGGCTCGTACGCATCGCTCGGCGACCTCAACGTCTACAGCAATGGGGATGGTGACGAGGATGTCTGGGGATCGTACGGGTGGGAGTACGAGTGCTTCGAGCTGGCGGCGCGCTGGGCCGACATCGCCTATGGAGATCCGCCCTTCGGCTGGAACGCCGCCTACGCCTATCAGATGTACGCGACCGGCCCCTACCAGAACCCCCCCTTCCTGCAGCAGCCCAATGGCGGCAGCTACGCCCCGCAGTTCGGTGACCTGCTGGTGTTCGACCAGACCTCGTTCGACCCGAGCGGCCACGTCGCGGTGGTCACGAGCGTCAGCGACGGTTACGTGAACATCGTCGAGCAGAACTGGGGTGATCCCGACCCCACCGGCTACGCCTCGCTCCCCATCGGCGGTGACGTCAACGGGGTCTGGGACCCGACCTACATGCCGCCGCGCTGGGGGCTGCCCATCCTCGGCTGGCTGCAATCGAGCGTGCTTCGCCAGGGCGTCGCCGGATCGGGTGCGACGCTCCCCTCCGCCTCGCCCACATCCGGGGCCGAGCCCTCCTCGCGGATCACCCCGCCCACCCCGACCGCGATGGGCTCGCCGGTGCCCACGACGGCACCCTCGAGTGACCCGACCATCGGGACCGTGGGCCCGGGGACCTCGTCCGGCTCGGGCACCGATCCCGCGGTGCCCCTCCCGCCGTGCGATTGCACCTGGGGAACGCAGTTCCTGCCCACCGGTCAGGTGGTGTCCGGTTCCGGCAGTGGGTCGCATCCGCTCCCATCGACGCCTTCGCTGACGGCGAGGGCGTCGCCGTCGGACATCCCCCCGGGCATCAGCACGCTGCCGCCGACCAATGAGCCGCAGCCCCGGATCGAGTGAGCAGCGCAAGGCCGACTCCGCGAGACATACGAGCCAGGAGATGAAGACACGCCACAGCCATGTCCGCCCCGGCAGGCAGGCGCTCACCCTCGGGGTGGCGGTGCTCCTGGCGGCCGCCCTCTGCGCGCGGTCGCCGATCGCGGTCTCGGCGCAGACGGCCACCCTCTGGGGGATCGACGCCTGCGACCCCGCTCAGTCGGTAGTGCCGGGCACGCAGTCGACCATGGGCAATCCTCAGTTCATGGCGCGCTACCTGGGAACGTCGAATGCGTGCGGAAGCCCTGGGCTTACCCCCTCCGAGGTCTCGTACCTGTCCTCGCAGGACATCTACATCATGCTCATCGCCGACCCTTCCAGCGTCGACTTCAGCAGCGGCACGGCGGATGCACAGAACGCCATCCAGCAAGCGCAGAGCCTCGGTGCGCCCCCGGGCACGGCGATCTTTCGCGACGTCGAGAACTCCTCGCCGATCTCTGTGTCGTACATCGAGAGCTGGTATGCGGCCTTCGAGTCATCGTCGAGCGGCTATGTCCCCGGCTTCTACGAGAACCCTTACAGCGGCAGCGGGAGCTTCCCCGAGGACTACTGCTCGGCGGTGAGCGTGATGGCGGCGATCAGCACGGGCGTTGTCCTCTGGAGCGACGAGCCGGAGCCCAACTACGGGAACGCCTCTCCGACGGAGGCTGCCGCGCCGGCGTGGAACCCCTCCACCCCCCCCTGCTCGAATACGACGGTCGCTTGGCAGTACCTGGAAGACGGTGGCTTCTCCGCGGGCAGCTGGCCCAGCGTCGACGTCGACGAGTTCGACGCGGCCGATGAGAGCCTGCTCTGGAACGCTCCGAAGGGCCCCGGCGCGTACACGCCGCTCGCCCCGTTCCGGGTCTGCGACACCAGGGCGAGCAACACCACCGCGTGCAGCGGTCACCCCCTGACTCAGGGAGGCACCCTCGGCGTACAGATCACCGGTGTGGACGGCCCCTCGGGCCAGTCGGTGCCGTCCAGCGCCCAGTCGGTGGTCCTCAACGTCACCGCCATCAGCGACACCGCCGCCACCGCGCTCACCGTCTACCCCACCGGGTATGCCCTCCCCGACACCTCCAACCTCAACGTCGATGCCGATGTCAACCAGGCCAACCTGGTGGTGGTGGCCCTCGGCGGCGGCGGCCGGGTGAGCATCTACAACTCGCTGGGCTCCCTCAACATCGCGGTCGACGTCGAGGGCTACTTCGCGGCCCCCGCCGGCTCCTCGGATGTCCCCGGTCTCTTCCACCCCATCGCCCCGCTCCGGATCTGCGACACCCGCCAGGGCACCGGGACCGCCTGTTCGGGGACCCACAGCGACGACCTCCTCGGCCCCGGCCAGTGGACCAGGGTGGTGGTCTCCGGCTGCCCCACCGGTGACCCCACCTGCTCCTCCTCGGTGCCCGCCAACAGCACCGCCGCAGCGGTCGCCCTCAACCTGACCGCGGTCTCGGGGACCTCTCCCACCTACATGGCGGTGGAGCCCGCCGGAGCCGGTGGCACCTGTCCGAGCGGAACGCCCGCCTTCTCCAACCTCAACGTCAACGGGGGGACCAACCTGCCTAACCGGGTGATCGTGCCCCTGGGACCTCAGCAGGACGTCTGCGTCTACAAC
>DNAU01000060.1 GCA_003491925.1 Chloroflexota bacterium | reverse complement strand
ACCCCGCCCATCCCGGTCACCTGCACCGGCAGGACGCCCCCGGGGGTCAGCGAGTCCCCGCTGCACGCCGTCCCCATCCCGGCCCGGGTGTCGCAGATCCGGGAGGGCCCGATCACCTGGAAGTCGGTCCCGGCCGCCGCTCCGCTGGCCCCGAACCAGCCATTGGCGTCCAGGAGGAAGTCGATGCTGCCCAGGGAGTTGTACACGCAGACGTCCGTGTCGTGACCCCCGTTGGTCGCCGGACCCAGGGGCACGATCACCCGGTTGGCCTGGTTGGTCCGGGCGCTGACGTTGAGGGTCGAGCTCTGGGGGACCGCCGTGCTGCAGGTGCCGTTGGAGGAGCTCGGGAAGACGCTCAGGTAGGTGGCCTGGGTGTCCGAGACGGCGGTCAGGTTGAGCACCGCCGCCTCGGCGCTGCCGTCACTGGGGATGTCCCCCTGGGCGCTGGTCACCGCCGCCACGTCGACCTTGGCCACCTGGCCCGGGCCCAGCGCCAGATCCGCGGTCCCCTCCTCGTTGCAGGGGTTGGCGGGCTGGCCCAGCCGGGTGTCGCAGACCCGCAGCGGGGCGATCGGGTGGAACTGGCCCTGGGTGCCCGAGGGGGCGGTGAAGTACCCCTCGACGTCGGCGACCACGTCCACCGCGCCCAGGCTGTTGTACAGGTCGACGGCCCCGGTGGGGCCGAGGGCCACCACCACCAGGTTGGCGGTGTTGGTCTGGGCGAGGAAGTTGAGGTTGGAGGAGTCGGGCCGGCCGGTGCCGGCCGGGTAGACCCCGATGAAGCTGGCCGCCGAGCCGGAGACCGCGGTGACGTTGAGGGCCACCGCGGTCGCGTCCGCCGGCACCGACTCCCCGCCCGAGCTGTACCCGGTCACCTGCAGGGTCGTGGTCCCCGATGGCAGCAGGGCTCCCGTCCCGCACTGGATGCAGGAGGACGAACGGGTGTCCAGGATGCGGAACGGGGTGAGCGGGTGATACGCGGCGAGGGCGGCATAGATGTACCCCACGTTGCCGTCCTCGAGGCTGGAGCCGTACCCGTCGGTGGCCTGGAGGGTGACGTAGCCGGCGCTCGCCGAAGGGGTGGTGAAGATGAAGCTGTCGGGGGTGACGTTGGAGGGGGTCACCGCGACGCCACCCAGGGTGACGGTCATCCCGGCCACGAAGCCGTACCCGTTGACGGTGACCGTCTGCCCGCCGCCCACCGGCCCCGCCGCCGGGGTGAGCGACGTCACCATCGGCGGCGCATCCCCCTGCACGCTCTGCTCGATCACGGTCTGGCTGCCGCTGAACGAGCTGCCCACCGCCCAACAGTTGACGCTGCCATCGCATGCCACGTTGCCGAGGACATCCGCGCTGCTCACATCAGGGCTGGCGGCCGCGGTCCACGAGGTGACGGTCAGCTCCTCGATCAGCGTCTGATAGTCGGCGGTGATGGCCGGGTCAGGCCAGTACTCGCCGACCGCCCAGCAGTCGGTGCTGCTGGCGCACGCCACTCCGTACAGGATGTCAGCCCCACCGGGATCAGGGCTGCCGACCACGGTCCAGCCTGTGCCGTCGAACTGCTCGATGAGGGTCTGGTTGAAGAGCCCTCCCGGCTCGTCGTACAGGCCGACTGCCCAGCAGTCGTCGGCACCGCTGCAGGCGACCGCATTCAGAGAGTTGTAGACCACCGACGGATCAGGGCTTCCTGCATCGGGGCTCGTGCCCCGGGACCAGTCGGTGCCGTTGTATTGGAAGACCAGGGTCTGGTACTCAGAGCCGTCGAAGTAGTTGCCCGCCGCCCAGCAGTCGCTCGCGTTCACGCAGGTGATGGCATTCAGCGTGTTTCCATACTGCTCCCACGCTGGGCCAGACCAGCCGGCCCCGTTGTATTCCAGGAGGAGAGGCTGCCCCTCGCCGATCTCGATGTCGCCGTACTGGCCGACCGCCCAACACTCCGCCGACCCGGCGCAGGCGATCCCCAAGAGCCAGTCGCCACTTCCTTCATTCGGGCTGTACACGATGGACCAGCTCGTGCCGTGGTACCACTCGATCAGGGTCTCGGGCACGCCGTTGGCATTGTCGTAGCCACCGACGGCCCAGCAGTCGCTCGGACTCACACAGGTCACCGCGCTCAACTCGGTGTATCCGCCGCCGCCCTCGCTCGGGCTGGTCACCGTACCCCAGCCGTCCCCGGTGTTCTGCTCGATCAGGGTGCCCAACCCGCTCGCGGTGGTGCCCACCGCCCAGCAGTCATCCGGACCCGCGCACGTGTCGCCGGAGAGTGAGCCGCCCTCCGCGCCGCCCGCCAGTGTCCAGGGCCCGGGCGGCTGGTACACCTGCCCGATCAGGGGGCCGTCGTTGCGTTCACCCATTGCCTGGCAGTCGATGGTGCTCAGGCATGTGACTCCGCCCAGGTCACCGCTCGCGGAGGAGGGGGTGCCGCGTGCGCCGCTCACAGGCCCGGAGTCCGGGACCTCGCGAGGGGTCTCGACCCGACCGCGGGCAAATTGAGCCGTGCCGCGCCCCACCGGGGCCCCGCCCCACGAGGAGGAGGCCGCCGCCGCGGAGATGGCGGACGCCATCGCGCCGGTACCGAGGCAACCGACGACCACGGCACCGCCGACGATCAGGATGAGGATCGACCGGCTGGGAGGCCGCCCCACCCTCTCCC
Organism: Chloroflexota bacterium; assembly: GCA_003491925.1. Lineage (GTDB taxonomy): Bacteria > Chloroflexota > Dormibacteria > Aeolococcales > Aeolococcaceae > Changshengia. The sequence goes on along the minus strand of DNAU01000060.1, from coordinate 9,541 downwards.
GCCGATGGCGATCGCCGGGCTGGTCGACCCCCTCCCGCGTCCCGAACGTGACCACCACCCCGTGTCCCCGCATACCTAGCTTCCGCCGACGCCCGTCACCGAGCATTCCCCGGTGGCGCAGCCTACCGGCCCGTTTGATGCATTTACTGGAACCAGGCCTCGACGTCGACGACGGCGTTGATGCTGCCCTGGTTGTTGTAGACGTCGACGGCCCCGGCGTTGGCGCCGCTGCCGGCGAGCTGGACGATGTCCAGGTTGGCGACGTTCTGACCGGGCGTGGCGTTGAGGTCGCTGGCGGTGGGCAGCGAGGCGTTGGCCGGGTAGACGGTGAAGTAGGTGAAGGCCGAACCCGAGACCGCCGTGACATTGGCGATCACCGCCACCGGCGGCGAGGAGCCGGACATCGGGGGCAGGCCGTCCACTCCCGCCACCGGGACGGTCAGCGTCCCCCGCGGCCCCAGGGTGTTCCCGGAGCACTCTGTCGAGTAACCGACGCTGGCGGCGCCGCGGGTGTCGCAGATGCGCAGTGGGCTGACCGCGTAGAAGTAGGCCCCCTGGGTGCTCTCACTCCCGTTGCCGAACCAGCCGTTGACGTCGAGGATGAAGTCGATCGACCCCAGCGAGTTGTAGACGCAGACGTCCTGGTCAGGACCGAGGGGCACGATGACCCGGTTGGCGAGGTTGGTGGCGGCATCGACGTTGAGGTTGGAGAACGCAGGGGTGGTGGTCGGGCAGGCGTTAGAGCCGTTGGGCGGGACCACGCTCAGGTACGTGTCGGACGTCCCAGATACCGCGGTCAGGTTGAGGGCCACGGCGGCGGCGGTGCCGTCGCTGGGCACCGAGGCGGTGCACGAGGGGTTCCCGGTCGGGCACCCGGAGACCACGACCTTGGTCCACGCGCCCTGGGCCAGCGCGCTGCCCGAGCAGGCGGTGCCCATGCCACTGCGGGTGTCGCAGATCCGGAGCGGCGGGATGCTGTGGAATTGGCCCGGCGTGGGTGAGGTGGTGGGGGCGGCAAAGTAACCCTGGACGTCGGCGACCACGTTGATCGAGCCCAGCGAGTTGTAGATGCTCACCTTGCCTCCGTTCCCCAGGGTCACCACGACCAGGTTGGCCTGGTTGACGGCGGCATTGACGTTGATGTTGGAGGCGGTGGGCACCGCGTTGCCCGCCGGGAAGGCGGTCAGGAAGGTGGCGGCAGTGCCGCTCACCGCGGTGACGTTGAGGACCACCGCCTGGGCGTCGGAGGGCACGGATTCGCTATTCACGTCGACACCGGTCACCTGGAAGGTCATCGTGGCGCCCTGGTTGAGGGGCCCGTCAGTGGAGCACTCGGTGCTGGTTCCGGAGCGGGTATCGCAGATCCGGAAGGGCTGCAGCGCGGTGTAGGCGCCCGCCGCCTGGTAGCCGTACGAGGTGGAGGCGCTGAAGAAGGTGGTCGGGTGGTTCTGGGCCGTGACGGTATCGATGCCCACCGTGGAGGTGGCGGACGATGCCGTGTAGGTCAGGTTCACCTGGCCGCTGGTGTTGGTGATGCAGCGCACGGGTGTCACCGAGGGCGACTGGGAGGTGAGCGTCGCCGGCTCCCCGGTCGTGCAGAAGTCGCCACTCGGGGGCCCGGCTCCCGCCGCGGTCACCGAACCGCCGGGCGACGCCTTGGTGGAGAGCCAGAGGAGCACCGCCGCCCCGGGCACCGGGGTAGTGCCGTTCAGTGCTTCGACGGTGAAGCTGACCTGCTGACCGGTCGTCAGGCTGGCATTCGAGGCGATGCTGGAGCCGGTGCTGAAGCTGTAGCCGGTCACCGGCGAGAACTCGTAGACCGCGGTGCTGGTGACACTGCTGTTGTCGGGATCCGTCCCCGTGATGATGTCGCGCCCCCCCCAAACGGGGTATGGGGTCCCGTTGTTCGGCCCACCATCGGCCGGGGCAGTGTAGGTGAGGCTGACCGCGTTGTGCTCCTGAACGGCGGAGCCGGTCGGCGTGCAGTTCGTGTTGGCGGCGAAGGATGCGGGCGTGCCGGTCAGGGTGGTGATACCCACGGCCGCCGAACCGCCGGTCCCGGTGTCGCCCGGCGGCACGTCATTGGTTGCGAAGCTGAGGTCGACGCTCTCGCCGGTCTCGACGGTCCCGTCCGCCTTCGCCTGGACACAGACCGTGACGCTCTCACCCGAAGTCAGGGTGGCCGCCGCGGCGATCGGATTGGGCGAGAAGGAGACCTGATCGTAGGCGCTCTGGGCGGCTACCTGACTGAACGTGGTGCCGGCCCACCCGGCAGCGATGAGGGCGGACGCGACGGCGCCGCCGAGCAGCCTGTGACTGTTCATGAGTGGCAAGAACCTCCAGCTGCCGCGCGCGGCGGCACCCCCCGAATCCAATTAAGCCTCTTGACCATAGTCTTTCCGGACTGGGGACTCCCATCCCCAAAACAGGTCGAACCGCCCCCCAAATCGCCCGGCGGCCCAAACGGCTGAGAGGGGTCACCTGCCTCTCCAGCCCCCGTCCGGGGCTCGACCGGATACGCTGCGCGTGCGCGATCAGCGGGTCTGGAGGGTCCGGCCATCAGTGTCACCATCCTCGTCGGCGGCCAGTGGGGTGACGAGGGCAAGGGCAAGGTCATCGACCTGCTCGCCGGCTCCGTCGACATGGTGGTCCGCTCCCAGGGGGGCGACAACGCCGGTCACACCGTGGTCGTGGACGGCGAGACCTTCAAGTTCCGCCTGATCCCGAGTGGCATCCTCTCGCCGACCACCACCTGCGTCATCGGCCACGGCATGGTCGTCAACCCGAAGTCGTTCCTCGCCGAGCTGGACGAGCTGCACGTCCACGGGGTGAGCACCGGGAACCTGGTGATCAGCGACCGGGCCCACATGGTGATGCCCTACCACCCGGTCTTCGACCAACTCGGGGAGCACCAGCGGGGCGACGACCGTCTCGGCACCACCCACCGCGGCATCGGGCCCGCCTATGAGGACAAGGTGCGCCGGGTCGGCTTCCGGGTCGGCGACCTCAGCAAGCCGGCGTTCCTGGAGAAGAAGCTGAGATTTGTCCTGCGCCTGAAGAACGAGTCGCTCACCCGGCTCTACGGCCACGAGCCGTTCGACGAGCGGGCGATCCTCGACGAGTACCTCGGCTACGCGGAGCGGCTGGAGCCCTACGTCCGGGACATCTACCCGATCATCCAGGGCGCTCTCCGGGATGGCCGGCGGATCCTGTGCGAGGGCGCCCAGGGGGCCATGCTCGACCTCGACCTGGGCACCTATCCCTACGTGACCTCGTCGGCTCCCACCGCCGGTGGGGCGCTCACCGGCAGCGGCATCCCGCCATCCAAGGTGACCCGGACCATCGGGGTCTTCAAGGCCTACACCACCCGGGTCGGCTACGGACCCTTCCCCACCGAGCTGGAGGGCACCCTCGGCGAGCTGATCCGGGAGGTGGGCTCCGAGTTCGGCACCGTGACCGGCCGGGCGCGCCGCGTGGGCTGGTTCGACGCCGCCGTGGCGCGCTATGCGGTGAACACCAACGGCATCGACTCGATGGCGATCACCAAGGTGGACGTCCTCGACCAGGTCGACACCCTCAGGATCGCCACCGGTTACCGGAGCAAGGGCGAGGAGTGGGACCACCCGATGTCCAACATCTCCCACCTCAAGCACGCCGAGCCCGTCTATGAGGAGATGCCGGGCTGGCTCGCCTCCACTCGCGACTGCCGGCGCTTCGAGGACCTGCCGGCTGCCTGCCAGCGCTACGTCGAGCGCCTGGGCGAGCTCGTCGAGGCTCCAGTGGACGTGGTCTCCGTGGGGCCGGACCGCGAGCACACCCTGGTCCGGCGCCCGATCGTCTGATCGGCTCCCCTGACGCTGCACAGGGCGAGGAATAATGGGCGCGTCCCAACGCGCGGGCGCCGCGCAGTCCCGGCACAGGCACCAGTTGGAGTGCACCCCGGATGAAGACGGTGTCGATCAACCCGCGGAGCTCGGTCCCCAAATACTCCCAGTTGCGCGAGATCCTGCTGGACCTCATCGAAGCCGAACTGGCCTACGACGCGCTCATCCCGTCGGAACGCGAGCTCGTCGACCGCTACGGGCTCTCCCGGATGACGGTGCGGCAGGCGATCAACAACCTGGTCGCCGAGGGCAGGCTCTACCGGGTCGCCGGAAAGGGGACCTTCGTCGCCCGGCCCAAGGTGGAGATGCCGCTCCGGCTCACCTCGTTCACCGAGGACATGATCGCCCGCGGCCAGCGGCCCGGCTCACGGGACCTGGAGCGCAGCATCGACGGGGCCAGCGGTCAGGTCGCGCGAGCGCTCGGGCTGAACCTCGGCGATGCGGTTCACGCCATGGTGCGGCTGCGCACCGCCGACCTCGTGCCGATGGCGATCGAGCGCTCGTACATTCCGGTCCAGGTGGCGCCCGGCCTCGAGGACGTGACGCTGACCGACCGCTCGCTGTACGAGATCCTGGCGACGCGGTTCGGCGTCGCACTCGATCACGGCGAGCAGACGATCGAAGCAGGCATCGTCGACGCTGAGGACGCTCCGCTCCTCGGGCTGCGCCCCGGCAGCGCGGTCCTTCTGGTGGAGCGCCGGTCATTCGCGCAGGGGCGGCCGGTCGAGTTCACCATCTCGACCTACCGCGGGGACCGCTACCAGTTGCACGTCGGGCTCGACGTGACCCTTCCACCCCTGGCGGGAGCCCTTGGCGCCATGCGGGTTTGACGAACTGGTACATACCAGATAAGCTACGACCCAAAGGGCCGATCCGAACTTCCGAAGAGTGGTTGATCGCCGGCTCCGGTTAAAATAATTGCGAATTGGGGGCCGATGGTGGGCACGGGCCAGCGGAGGCGGGCGAGGCTTGCCGGCGGGCGCCTCCAAGCCCTCGAGCTGCGGCGCGGGCCCGCGGCCGTGAGGCGATCCCGTGGAGACGCCTCCCACCGCGCCGCCACGAGCCGGGCTCCTGGACGAAAGAGCCACAGTCGATGCGAAGCCTGAACGAAAGGACGATCCTCGAGCGCCTCCGTCAGGGCGGGCCGGCCTCGCGGCCACGGCTGGCGGAGGAGACCGGCCTGTCCCCCCCGACGGTGGGGGCCGTCCTGATCGTCCTGGAACGGGCGGGGCTGGTGCGCGCCGTCGGCCCGAGCCGCCAGCAACGGGGCCGCTCGGCGCTCATCTTCGAGCACCTCCCAGGCGACGGCCATGTGGTCGGCGTCGATGTCGGGCATGGCTGGCTGCGCTGCGCGGTGGCCGACCTCAGTGGCACCGTCGTGGCCCGTCGTGACGTCCGGAACGCGGCGCGCAGCGCACCCAACCTGGTCAGGATGGTGAGCACCCTGGCTCGTGGAGTGGCTCGCAGTGCCGGGGTCGGCTGGCCCGAGGTGGCCTGGACGGTGGTGGGCAGCCCCGGGGTCTTCGACCCGCGGGACGGGACCCTGCTCCTCTCGTCTCGACTCCGCCGCTGGGGCCGGCCGGGACTTCTCGACTCCCTGCGCAGTGAGCTCGGGGATCGGACCTCGGTGGCGAACGACGCGAACCTGGCGGCGCTGGGCGAGCTGCGCAGCGGGTGGGGCGCCAGCTTCGACAACTTCGTCTACCTGATGGTCGGCACCGGCCTGGGAATGGGCATCATCGTCAACGGCAAGCTCCAGGTGGGCCTGCGCGGCGCGGCGGGCGAGGTCGCGTACCTGCCCTTCGGCGATGAGGCCACCGCCCGGCCACCCGTCTCCGGCACCCGATGGGGGTCGTTCGAGGAGAGGGTCTCAGCGCGCGGAGTGGTCCAGGCGGCGGTCGAGCTCGGGATGTCCTCCCGGCTCTCGGCCCGGCAGGTCTTCGACGCCGCGCGCCGAGGTGTGGCGCCGGCCCGCGCCGCCGTCGAGCACGAGGCGGAGCGCCTCGCCCTTGTCATCGCTGCCGTCACCGCTGTGCTCGACCCCGAGGCGGTGGTGATGGGCGGGGGTATCGGGGGCGACCTCGAGCTACTGCGCGAGCCGTTGGAGGCTCGGCTCCAGCAGCTGACGCCCTTCAGCCCGCGCATCGTCAGGAGCGAGCTGGGCGACGAAGGGGTGCTGCGCGGGGCCATCGCCTCCGCCCTCGAGCTGGCCAGAGAAGATCAGGAGAGCGGTCGCCCCCATGTCCCCGCCCTCGACGGCACGTCGGGGAGCTCGGGAACCGGCGAGCTGCGCCAGGATTCGACGACATCGTCGCGTCCCAGCACGGCGAGCGCTCCGGCCGCCGCGCCGAGGACTCCGGCGACGCTTCCCAGGGCAGCGATTACCAGCTCCGGCCCCGGTCCCAGGCTCAGCCGCTGAGCGAGTGCCTCGCGGAGGGGGTCGAGCAGGCGCGGGCCGGCGGCAGCCATCCCCCCACCGAAGATCACCAGGCCGCAGTCCACCACCGCGACCGCGGCCGCCACCGCGGCGGCGAGCGCGGCGACGGCATCCGCCCAGAGCCGGGTGGCGATCGGGTTGCCGGCCAGCATCTGATCCACCACCCTCTCGGCCGACATGGACCGCCCCGTGGCCGAGGCAAAGCGGCGGGAGAGGGCGGAGGCCGAGGCGACCGTCTCGACACAGCCACGGCCGCCGCAGCCACAGACCAGCCGGTGAGCGTCCACCTGAAGGTGTCCGATCTCCCCTGCCAGCCCGTGCGCACCGCGCAGCGGACGCCCGTTGATCACGACGGCGCTGCCCACCCCGGTGCCGAGGAGGACGGCCAGGAAGGTGTCCGAGCTCCGCCCCGCTCCGAAGATCGCCTCGGCGTACGCCGCGGCGCGGGCATCCTGGAGCAGCGTTGTCGGCAGCGCGATCCGCTCCTCCAGTCGCCTGGCGAGGGCGGTGTCCCGCCACAGCAGGTTGGCTCCGTGCCGGGCGATGCCCGTGGTCTCGTCAATCACCCCCGCTGCCGCGACTCCAAGGGCGGCGGCGGGAGACCCGAGAGCGAGCGCACACTTCTGGAGCCGGCAGGCGACGGCGATCACAGCGTCGACGAGAGCTTCCTCGCTCTGCTGCGGGGTATCCGCCCCGTCGGTGGCCAGGATCGCAGCGTCGGCTCCGACCAGAGCGCCCTTGATCGAGGTTCCCCCGACGTCGACGGCGAGGACGGCGGGGGCCGCGGCGAAAGGTGCGACGGGGGCCTCAGTCGCCAAGTCGCACTCCGCTGGCCGGGTCGAAGACGTGGGCCTCCGCCACCCGGACCGCCACCGAGATCCGGTCCCCCACCAACGGCAGGTGCCGGGCGTCGGCCCGAGCCACCAGCCGCAGCGGGGCCGGCTGCGCGGGGGCGTCGAGGTGCACCCAGGCGTCGGACCCGGTGTCCTCGACCAGGTGCACCTCACCGCTCAGCCGGATGGCACCATTCGAGTCGCCGGCGGTCACGGGGAAGAGCGCGTCGGGACGGAGCCCCAGGACCACCTCGGAGAGGCCGGCCTGGCGCGCCGCCGACGCCGCGGCGCCGGGCAGGGGGACGGCGACCTCGCCCACCCGGACCACGGTCCCGTCGAAGGGCAGACGGTCCAGGTTCATCGCCGGCGACCCGACGAAGCCGGCCACGAAAACGTTGCAGGGATGTTCGTAGAGGCGGCGGGGCGTGTCGCACTGCTGGAGCACCCCGTCGCGAAGCACCGCGACCCGATGCCCGAGGGTCATCGCCTCGACCTGGTCGTGGGTGACGTAGACGGTGGTGACCCCGAGGCGGATCTGAAGGGCGGCGATCTCGGCGCGGGTCTGGACCCGGAGCTTGGCATCCAGGTTGGAGAGCGGCTCGTCCATTAGGAACGCCTGGGGCTGACGCACGATCGCTCGGCCCATCGCGACGCGCTGGCGCTGGCCGCCGGAGAGCTGCCGGGGCCGGCGGTCGAGCAGCGGTTCGAGCTCAAGGAGGCGAGCCGCCTCCAGGACCCGCTGGGTCCGCTCGGGCTCGGAGACTCCCTTCTGCTTGAGGGGAAAGGCAAGGTTGTCCCGCACCGAGAGATGCGGGTAGAGCGCGTAGCTCTGGAACACCATGGCGATGTCGCGGGCCTTCGGTGGCGCACCCGTCACCACCCGGTCCCCGATGAGGATCTCGCCGCTGCTCACCATCTCCAGACCGGCCAGCATGCGCAGCGCCGTGGACTTGCCCGACCCGGAGGGGCCGACGAGGACCATGAACTCGCCATCCTCGACCACGAGGTCGAGGGCGTCGACGGCCGGAGCGCTCATCCCCGGGTAGGTGCAGGTCGCCTGCCGATACTCGACGTTTGCCATTCAGCTCGATCTCCTGGCGGTCGCGCTCCGCCTCCCGGGCGAGGTCATGTCTTGACCGCCCCGGCCGTCAGCCCGGCGGCGAGCCGGCGCTGGATGATGAGGAAGAAGATCATCACCGGAAGGGTGAAGATCAGTGAGGCTGCGAACAGCTCGCCCCACGGCGTCACCCGGCTGGGGTTGATCAGTCCGAACAGCCACACGCTCGCCGTCTCCTCCGTCTGGCCGAAAACGGTCCCGGAGTTGCCCAGGATGATGTAGGCGTAGACGTAGTCGTTCCAGGCGAGGATGAAGGCGAAGATCGAGGTGGCCACCAGCCCGGGTGCAATGAGGGGAAAGATCACCCTCCAGAAGGCGCTGAGGCGGGAGCAGCCGTCGGTGAGGGCCGCCTCCTCGATATCCACCGGGACGGAGGCGACGAAGCCGCGCAGCGTCCAGATGGTGAAGGGAAGGACCGGCGCCACGTAAGCGATGATGAGCGCCGGTACGGTGAAGATCAGACCGACCTTGTTGAGCTCGATGAAGATGGGGATGAGCAGGGAGGCGAAGGGGACCATCTGGGCCACCAGCAGGGCCACCAGCATGGTGCCGCGGCCGCGGAAGTTGAAGCGGGCGACGGCCAGGGACGCGAAGAGCGAGACGGCCATCGAGAAGGCCACCACCACCAGGGCCACAACCGCGCTCACGAACAGCGAGGTCAGGAAGCTGGGCTGGGGGACGGTCGGCCCTGCCCCGTTCACCTTGAACGCCTCCTGGAAGTTGGCCAGCGTCCACTGGGCCGGCCAGAGCTGGGGCGGGTAGTGGAGCAGATCGTTGTTGGGCTTGAAGGCGTCGATCAGCATGTAGTAGATCGGGAAGAGCCAGATCCCCGAGATCACCAGCAGCGCCACGCTCGCGGGCGTGCTGCCGTGGCGGCGGCGCCGCACCGAGGTGACCCTCGCGGCGGCGGCAACGCCCTCGACACCCATGGGCCCGAGCGTTGTCATGTCCTGGTCCCCCGCACCATCATGCGCACCGCGGCACCGGTCACGATGCAGAGCAGCAGGACGCCGAGCATGGTGACGGCTGCTCCGGCGCCGTAGTTGTTGCCAACGAAGCCCACGTCATACGCCCACACGCCAAAGATGGTCGTCTGGTTGCTGATGCCCCCCACGTTCTGCAGCACCGCGACCTGGTTGTAGACGTTGAAGTCCCAGATGACAGAGAGAACGCCGAGAAGGAGCAGGATGGGCGTCAGCAGGGGCACGGTGATGGTGCGCAGCTGGGACAACCAGCCGGCGCCGTCCACCCGAGCCGCCTCGTACAGCTC
>DNAU01000292.1 GCA_003491925.1 Chloroflexota bacterium | reverse complement strand
AGCCGCTCCCGCTCCGAAAGCAGCGCGTCCAGCTCAGCCTTGCCTAGCACTGAGCGCAGTGTCGTCTGGGCTATCTGCAAGGTGGCTTGCAGGAAGCTCTCCACTTGAATCACGGCACGGTTGGCGTCCATCACCCGGAAGTACGCCACCGCATTGACGCGAACCGGGACGTTGTCGCGGGTGATGGCGTCCTGTGGCGGAATGGTGAGCGTCACCGTCCGCAGGCTAACCCGCACCATACGATCGATGCCGGGGATGAGCAGGATCAGACCGGGCCCGCGCTGCCCTAAGAGCCGACCGAGCCGAAAGACCACGGCGCGCTCGTACTCACGCAGCACGCGGACTGACGCGGCCGCGAGAATCAGAGCAATTACGGCGACCACAATGACGATCACCATGACAATGGTTGCGACGCTCATGGCACACTGCCTCCATTTGCAACTCTGGCGACAAAGAGGGTCATCTCGCGCACGTTGACGACGATCACCTCCTCGCCAATCTCGAGACGCTCGTCCCGGAACGAGCGGGCTCGCCACAGCGCGCCGTCTACGAAGACCTGCCCTATGGGGTCAGGAGTCGCCCTGACGCTGGCGACGCGGCCAACCAATGTGTGTGGGCCGGTCCGAGGAAGCCGGGCGCGGAGGGATGCGGTGTTGCGAGCCGCGTAAACGACCAGCGCGGTGCACACCGCACCGGGAATCGCGGCGATCGGGATAACTAGCAGTGGATTCTGCCCCGCGCCGAGGATCGCCAGCGCGGCACCGGCGACGATGCCGGCCACCGCCAGCCCGCCGAGCGCACCACCAGTGGACACATGCAGCTCGGCAACCAGCAGTCCCAGTCCGAGAACCGTCAGAACGATTCCCAATACGATCAGGGTGCTCCCTCCTCAGTGGACGCGAGCTTGATGGACCGCCACGTCTGCCGCGATGTCCCTTCGTGCTCCGGGCCCATAGAAACGACGGTAGCAACCGAGCCGGACGCCACCAGTGCTCTTGGTCACATCACTTCAGAGCCTGATTGGCATCCGACTCCAATCTCGGGTCGGTGCGGGGACGCGATCAAGGGTGGGGTGGGGAGGAGCAAGCACAGCAATCGCGTCAGCCCGCTGTCGCCGGGGTCTTGCCCCGGCGCGCCAGGCACCGGCTGGCAGTGTCAGAACCGGGCTGGCAACGCCAGTCAAAGAACCCACACCGTCGGTGCCGGTGGGTCGTACACGCAGAAGGTCCCGGTGCGGATGGGAGCGCCGCAGATGGCGACCCAACTCACTGTGCACGACCTCGATGTGACCGATCGCCTCCCGAATCCGACCGGTGACCGCCTTGCGGGCCCGCTCTGCGGGGTCAAGGCTCGTACGTTGCCGCCCGCCCAGGCCGACCGCAGCGCCCACTCAGAGAGCAGGAGATCGCGCTCCTGGTGCGCCTGAGCGGCACGCTCCGGGTCGTTGGCGGCGGCTGCCCCACAGCTTGTCGGTGCAGGGCTCCTCGAGCAGGCCGGCTCAGCCGCCCGCCATCGGCGGATAGATCGCCACGTGATCACCGTCACTGAGTGGAGTGCCCCGATCGACCATGGTGCCTTTGATCACGAAGACGCAGGAGGAGTGTGGCAGATCAAGCATCTCGATCAGCCCCCCGACCACCGTGCCCCCCGCCACCTCCAGCTCACCACCGCTACCGGGGGAACGGCCGGCAAACGACCCCTTCAGCGTTACGCTCACGCGCACAACGTTCCCGCCGACCATTCCCCCGTGCGGCTCGTTCACCAGCCAGCCGCCTTACCGTATTGCGCCTCGACGAGATGGTCGATTCCCATCCGCTCCAGTTGTTCGCGCGGGACAAGCAGGTTGACCTGAACGAAGCCCGGAAGTCGACCGATCTCGATCGCACCAGAGATCGTGGCCCGGTTCTTCACCTCGTTGTCGGTCATGCGCAGGAGTCTCGCTGCGCGTGCGATGCCGTTGTCGACAGCGGCGTTGATGAACGGACCGGAGCCAAGGACTTGGATTGGCAGGACCGGCCCCTCGAGTCGGGTACTATTCGCCTTGGCCAGGGCCTTCGCCCGAGCGACCTCGTCGGCCGTGAACGGCCTGGCGAGAAACGGGAGGTCGTCGGCGGGCGGGAGGAGGATCGGGCCGTCGAGCGTCAGCCCCTTGATGATCTCGACGCGGACGACCAGACGGGCGCTGATGTCGGTGGTGTGGACCGCCACCTCGCCGTCACCGATCATCGCGTGGACGTCGCCAGCGTAGATTCCGGCCCCGTCGACTTTAACGGGCACGATGACGATGCTCCCCTGGCGCACCGAGTCGATGTCCATGTGGACGTCGGTCCGCAGCTCAAGCTGTTCCTCCGTGACCGCGAACTCGTGCTCGGCGCCCACGAGGAACGCACCGAAGTCACCGCAGTTGTGGGAGCTCGGCAGATCGATCGCGGGAATCGAGCCGAGGTTGCCAGCCGAGATCCGGCAGCGCGTCATCAAACCGACGAGGTCAGCCGTCGCCATGGCGACGACCGGGTGCTGATGGCTCCCCTCGGTCAGCCCGACCCAGGCGCGGCCGTCGCGACCGATCTCCTGCGCCCGCGCGGGCGTGACGGTCACGCCGATCCCTTTCGGGTCGTCGAAGACCATCGTGTAGCCCTCGACCAGGTGGAAGGGGTTGACCTCCGAATGGCACGTGCTGCACTTGACGGCGCTCTCGCCGAAGCCGTCCAGATACGTGTCCGGGTAGAGAAAGTGACGACCCGCATCGCGGCAGGTCGGACAGATGCCAGCCACGAAGGGATCGCTGAGGAAGTGGCCATCCCAGTTGCTGGTGACGCCCGAGCTCGTCGCACGCGACACCTGCTCGAGCTTCTCGACGTGGAGGGCGACCGCGTCGCCGACCTTGGCGCCTTCGACACCGACCGGCAGGGTGACTTCATGTCCGCTCCGGATCGACGGCGTAATCATCGGTCCCCAGCAGCCAGGGACCGTCAAGTACTCGATCCGACCACCGTCGCGGACGGGCCCGAGCATCTCGTTGCTCGGACCGACGATGTCGGTGTAACGATCGACGACCACGTGATCGAGCACGCCCACCGAGATAGTTTGTGTCATCGCTCACCGCTCCTTTCGGATACGCGAATCTAGGACAACAAGTATGCTCGCGTCCTTAGTCTTTGTCGCAATCCCCCTACCCGAACCGCGCCCTGAGATGCCAGCCTCCCGGAGGCGCCGCCGCCCCATGATGCTGAGGGGTACTGGCCAAGTCAAGCGGGCGGATCGGCGGGTACTGGGTCTTCAAACTGACCCACTACCACTTCGAGGGCTCACCTGGCTGGTGCCAGCCCGTAGCGGCATAGACTGAGGGAGCAGCCAGGGACCTCACGATTCCATTCTCGTGACGACCCAGGAGCGGCCAACCATGACAATGAGCGCACTCACAGCAGACGGGCGTGCCCGTGTGCTCAACGATGGCAATCAGATTCCTCTGCTCGTGCTCGGGTCTTTGCATGTGTCCAACGGGCGAGAATGCGTCAACGTCGTGCGCTGTGTGGGCGGCCACGTGATAGGTCCACCCTCGGTCAGGTGATGAGGCCACTTGCGGTCACCTAATATGCACGGCTTTCGAGATGTAGCGACACCTGGGGGGCTTCCCCAGACATAGAGAAGCGACCCATCCTTGGGGTGTTC
>DNAU01000284.1 GCA_003491925.1 Chloroflexota bacterium | reverse complement strand
CCCATGAGACCAAGCACGTCAGAGGCCGAAGCGTCTCGCGTCGACAGAGTACCAACCACTGTTCCATCGCGCATCACTGCGACGCGGTCCGTGTTCGCCAGAATCTCCCCTAACCGATGTGATATGACGATAACTGAGAGTCCCTCACTCCGTTGAGCCTCACGTAGGAAGTCAAACAGCTGACGAGCTGGCTCTCCTCCCAGGGCCGAGGTCGGCTCGTCGAGCACAAGGACGCGAATTGGGAGCCCGTCTGGAACGATGGCCTCTGCAATCTCCACCATCTGCCGCTGAGCCAGGGACAATTCGCTGATTACCGATCCAGCCGAGATCCCGTGCCCAGGGAATACACGATCTAACTGCTCCGTGATAAGCCGCCTGCAGCGGCCGCGCCATCCTACACCCCCCAACGCCGGATGCCCAACCACAGTGTTCTCAAACACTCGAAGTGTTGGACACAGCGACAGCTCCTGAAATGCCATCCGGATGCCCCACTGGCGCGCGGTCGGCGTTCCATACGGATGTTGAATGGCCTGTCCACCCACAATCACACTCCCCGAGTCCGCCGCCGTTATGCCCGTGAGGATGCGCATGAGCGTCGTCTTGCCAGCACCGTTATGCCCCACGAGGCCCAGGATCTCGCCACCCCGAAGGGATAGGTCGGCGGATGCCAAAGCGCGACTGCTCCCGTACGTCTTGTTCACTCCACTAAAGGTGACGAGATCACCGACATCGCCACCGGATGGCGCAGCTATCCCGACCATCGCCCCAGTCACGATGCTGGCCCGCCCGCGCAGGTAAGGCGGACCACTCGGCTTCCTCTCTCGGCTGGAGTGGTCCGCCCTCCATATTGGCTGGGCTGGTTGAGCCGCTTAGCAACGCACCGCGCCCGGGCCCGATCAGGGCACTCGGCCGCGGCGGTTGGGCCGGTCTGGTTCATGCCGAGCCCCCCGACTTCCTCGGCGGCAGGGATCGAATCCTCGGGGTGCCGCTACGGACGTCGTCTATCGTCAGACCTCGGCGTGCAGTTAGCAGGAGCTCCCACGATATGTGATCCAGCGTTGCAACGAGTGTCGCCTCCAGGCTGCGCCGCACGCGCGTCCCCTCGGCGGCGTGGCTAGCGACGATGTGTACCACCGCTTCTGGAAGTCCAGCCGCCATGGCGAGGTGCGCGCCATAAATTGGATGACGAATGGGTGGATAACCGGTTCGAGCGCGCCCATCGCGCCACGTCGCGGCCCGCAGCCGATCGTACTCGTAGATCTTGCCCACGTCGTGGAGGAGAGACCCGGCGATCAGTGTGTCCCGGTCAACCTTCACGTCGGGGAAACGCGCCTGCATCGCGTCAGCCGCAGCGGTTGCCATGGCCGTCACGACGCGTGTGTGGGCTACAAGATTGACGCTCGGGTCGAGGTCGTACTCTCCAGGCACGTCATGAATACTCGAGAACGAGCTCTCTCTCAGACCGAGCACGAAGGCGCTCCCAACCCGCCGCCTAAGCTCAGGGTCCTGAATCTCATCGGCCTCTGGCAGGGCTGAGAGCACCGCATCGATGGCTCCGCCGTCAACCTCCATGTCCGGCTCCTCTTGACCGTTCACACTCGAACTCCTCGGATCTCGCCGATGGTGCATGGAGGCAGGACTAGTCCATGGGTCTCCCGGCCGTATCCCGCCTGTCGCGAGGTCTCGAGCCGGCTCGCGTACCATGCTGCCCCCTGGTGTGCTGGCTCGGGCACGACGTCAAGCACATACGCCGATACGGCTTGTGCACCCGGCATAGCCACCCATATCTCTCTCTCGTCTGGCGACAGGTTCGCCACCAGGACTACCTCGCGACTGCCCGCTACCAGTGCCAGCGCCGGGGTGGTCGCAGGGTTGGCGAGGACTACGCTGAGCATCCGCGCGTCACCAAGATCGGCAATCAGCGACAGCACCTGCCAGACTGGATACAACTCGGGCAGACCAGCCTCCGGGTCTTCGCCATTTACGGCCCGTGGGCGCTGCATCAACCCTCGTCGACCCGTTGTTTCGAAATAGGTGACAGCCGCTGCACCGCCGCGCGCCAGCGCCGAGAGGCTGCCCAGGGTCCAACCCGCGACAAAGAGCGAGTTCTGGCGTGCGTCCACCGCAGCGTCCGAGCCCGAGGCGATCGCCCAGGTCGCGGCGGGAGACCGAGCCGTGGAGTTGTAGCGCGGCAGGAGCGTCACAGGGCCGACGGACACGGGCATCGTCCCTACGCGGCTTCGCGCTTGCTCCACCATCGACGCCTGCACCGCCAAAGTCTCCGCCAACGACTCGTGGTCGAAGACATGGAGCTGAGGGGTCACTGGGTACCCAGCGACCTCCATCTCAGACACTGGCAGCGAGGCCCGGTTGAACTCGGCGAAGTGTGCCCGGCTACCACCACCGCAGGCCGCACTGATCCTCGCGGTCCTCAACGCGTCGCGAAGTCCTCTGAGCAGCGCGAGGGTTGTGACATGCTCAGCTCCTGAGAAGACCAAGACGCGCGCAACCCGCGCGGAACCGAGAGAGGCGGCCAACTCCGCGAAGCCCTCGCCGTCATCGGCCACCACCTCGAGTTCAGCTGGAACCCCTAGCGCCGCCGCGTTGGCGAGGTCTGCGACCAACCCTCCCCGCCATGTTGGCAACCTGAGATCAACCACAACGCGCAGATGGGCGAGGTGGAGCAGACGTAGCGCCCTGACCTCCTCGGTGCTGAGCGGCGAGCCGGGGTCCGCCGAACTCACGCCGATGGAAGGTAACGCGGTTCCATCTCCTATGCCGACCCGGACATCCAGAGCGTGGTCCAGTTCCGAGGTGCCTGGAGAAGGCGTACGTGCGAGTTGCGGAACCCGCATGGGATCCCAGTCCAGGGTGACCGACTGTCTGAAGCGCTGGCCCTTCTCGACCCTGATTGGAATAGGATCATTCAGAGGAGGACTGTAGGTCTTGTAGGAAGCATCGCTCCAATTGCGCTGATCTTCCATTTCGAACAGTCCGCCATCGAGAGCCACCCGGCAGTCAGCCTCCCGCCCCTGAAACTGGAACCCGACGATCCCTCGGAAAGGCTGGTGCGGGGAGATCTCAGGCGGAAACCATCCGGCAACGGCGCCTTCCCTCGTTGTCACCGTGAGAGGGCGGCCAGCCAGCGTGACGGGATGCAGCAGGCACAGCGAGATTCGGTTCGCATGAAATGCGCTTCGCGCTACCGCGTCCCACGCGACACGCAGGCAGTTTGCTTTGCCGATCACACTTCCCTTCCACATGAGGTTGACGTCGCCGGCGACGTGCTCAGCTACGAGATGGATCTCGAAGCCTGTGTCGCGCTGCAGGACGGCCTGCTTAACCAGGCGCACCGGGATGGTCTCCCAGTCTTCATCCCTGACCGACACATACACCGAACGTAGTACCTCAAACCCACCAATAGCTATGTGATTCACCACCGTGCCGTCGAGGGACAACTCGACGGGGCCTAACCTAAACCGCAATCCAACCGCGGCTGGGCCGGTCGGGCCCCATCGAGTTGTGCTGTCCCTCTTCGGGCTCATGGGCAAGATGGAAGACACAGCGTCATCTGAGCTGAGGCGGTCGCCCATGAGATGCCAGGAGTTCTAGGGAGCGCTGGTTGGGACGGGCGGCAACGGCAGTGGGCCGCCACCGTAGTTCGCCTGGATCAGCTGGTTCGTCTCGGCGAGTGTGTAGAGGTAGGTGGCGATGTTAGACGCTGGAGTCACCGCCTCCCACTGGCTGATGCTGTCCGGGGTAATCGGGATCGGCGGCGCCTGCATCAACTTCGGGATCCCTTTCGCCCCGTTGAGCAAGTCCAGAGTCTCCCAAAACGCGGCTGACGCCACGCCAGGCTGAGCTCCGATCGACACCGTCTTATAGCCGCTCGGGATGCTTTGAGACCAGAACTGAAGCGCCTGCCCGGAGTTGTCGAGTGCGACCGGTGGAACGGTCATGTGCGCATTCTGGTAGGCGGCGACGACGCCCATCGAATCCCCGCCCCCGGCGGTTAGCACTCCATCGATCTGTGGCAGACTGGGCAGTTCGGCTGCTACCGCGCTCTCGGCAATTGCCTCACTTGACTGTCCAGTGACCGTCGCGACAACCTTGATGTTGGGGTAGTTCTTTAGAACGTCAAGCTGCGCCTGATACTTGGGAAGCTCGGTCTCTGTCCCAACGAGGCCTCGGACAATCATCATGTTGCCCTGGCCCCCCATGAGTTGCGCCATGCCCTGAGCCATCTCGGTGGAGATGACTGGTATGTCGTCGCCCAAGTCATACTCGCACTTTGTCGACGCCAAGGAGTCGAAGACGACAACGGTGATGCCTTGACTGCAGGCTTGCTCGATGACGCCATTCAAGGCGGTCGGCGACGCTGAGTCGATGTCGATTGCCTTGACACCTGTCAGAAGCAGGCTTTGAATCTGCGCGATCTGCTCTGTCGCGGTGTTCTCAGCGGTGTTCAGGATCTTGTAACCCTTGATGCATCCTGCAGCTTGCGCTGCCTCAGCCTCATCCTGCCAGGTCTTGATCATTGTCTGGCGGAAGGCGTTGCCGGTGTAACTGTTGCTGAATGCGATGACGTCGTTCGCGGTCTTCGAACAACTGCTCGGGAGCGACAGGCCGGCAAGCTGAGCCGGACTGAACGATGGTGTGGTGCCCGGCGACGCCACCGGAAGTTGGTCTACCGACCCCGTCTTTGGAGTGGCGGTCGGCGCCGAGCTGCTCGCTCCGCACCCCGCCACTATCAACAGACCGGCTGCAGCTGCCCCCAGCCGAGCCGTAACTCGGGTACGTGGCGAGTGCACCCGTGAAAGAAATCCAAACGCCGACATTAGCTGCCTCCTTATCCTTGCTAGGACTCCGTATCTACGAATGGAGCGCGCGCCTCCATCGCGGCGATGAGCCGCGTTTGAACATCGAGGAGATGGACGATGAGGATCGCTGCCGCGGCGGCCGCATCGCGGGCGATCACCGCGTCTGCAACCTGGTCATGAAACCGGAGAGCTGCCTTCATGGACTCGACGCTATCGGAAGCGATGCGTCGAACCCCGATGGTGGCGTCCGCTAGCTGCACTTGAATCGCCTCGAGCAAGGCGTTGTGCGTGCAGGCCCCGAGGATCTTGTGAAACTCGACATCCAGCCTCGACCATTCCTCGCCATCCACAGCGAGGAGGCTTAGTTGCTGTGCGGAGTCCGCCAGGTTCTGCTTCAGGGCGTCGATGTCCCGGACGTCGCGCCTTAACGCCGCAGTCGCGGCAATCACCGACTCAATGGCCTTGCGAGCCTCGAGAATCTCTGTCACAGACATCGCCGCAAGCTGGTTACCCACCTCCAACTCAAGGTGATGTCCCTCAAGGGCGGGTTTCTGGGTCGCGAACGTGCCCACCCCGTGGCGGACATGTACGAGGTCGCGCGTCTCCAGGATCCGGAACGCCTCGCGGACGACGGTCCGGCTCACACCCAACTGGATGGCCAACTCGCGTTCGGGTGGGAAGCGGGAGTCGGTCCCGTAGCGGCCCGAGGCAACCCAGCCCTGAATTCGGGCTGCGACCTGCTGGGCCAGGGGGCTACGGCGGTGGTCTGACATCGGACCACAGCCTAGGGAGACGCTCAGCGGGTTGTCAATCACCCATCGGGGTGATGGTGGTCGCCTAAAGACATGAAGATTCGATCGACCTTCGCCAGGCCGTCTGGTCATTTCACGAGGGGGCGATCCGAGCCGTATCCAGCACCATCTAGGGCCCCGGGGCGAACGGCGCGACCTGGTTCCGCGGCGGCACTCAGGCGGGCAGCGCGGTCCGGGCCTTTCTGCGATAGGCCCCTGGCCCCGGCCGGGGAAGGCCGAAGGCCCTATGCCCACGCCCAGCGTGGCCCGCCGGATCCGTCATCCACCACGATCCCTCATAGAGGGTGGACCAGTGGATAGGACCGGCCAGTCACCCCGGGCGGTTCGAGAGCCTTCCAAACACGACGGGGCGAAGCGGACGAAGTCTAGCCCGCCAGGGTCAGCTGGGGACGGCGTCAGTCCTGCCCAGCAGGGGCGTCGGATCTCGGGGCGATGG
>DNAU01000015.1 GCA_003491925.1 Chloroflexota bacterium | reverse complement strand
ACCAGGGAACGGGGTCCGGTCAGTATGGCTGGGGCGGGCCTCGAAGGTAGTGAGGGAACTTCTTGAGGCGCCCGCGCTGCACTCCCGAGGGCTGCCGACCTCAAGCGACAAGACAGAGTTACGTCCCATGCTCCTATGTCAAGCGACCAAAGCCTCTGGCCTTGAGATCGAAGGCGGCGGCATCGGCGATGAGCGCTCGAAAGACGGCGTCCGAGAGCCGGCGTTTGAGGCAGCGCATCGCTTCGGTACTCGTGTTGCCGCCGGCTCGCCGGCGATCGAGGTACGCGCGGGCGCTCGGGTCATGACGGGCCTGGGTGAGAGCGATTCGGTGGAGAGCGGCGTTGAGCTGTCGAGTGCTGGCTCGGTTGAGGCGGTGGCGAACGTGGTTCGCCGACCAGACTGGAATAGGCGCGGTGCCATTGTGGCGGGCGAAGGCGTCCTTGGACCGGAAGCGCTGAGCCCCAGCCGTCTCGCCGACAATCTTGGCCGCTGAGAGGGCCCCACAGCCGCAAATGGCGAGGAGGGAAGGGGCGAGTGGGATGACCAGCGCCTGGATCTCGTCCTCGAGCTCATCGACGTGTGAGGTCAGGCCTCGGCATCGAGCCACGAGCTCGCGAGCTAGGCGAGCCTCCATGCTTACCGATGGGCGACCAGGCTCGCTGGTGGTCGAGTACCTGACATGACCGGACCGCTGAGCGACCCTCGCACTCATGGCCGAGCCGGCTGTGGCAATTCGCTCTCGTGATCCCATCGCTGCCTAGCGGGTCATTATCGGTCGCGGGCGACCCTCCTCAGGACTTCGAACACACCAACGATGGGTCGCCTATCTACATCGCGGAAGCCCCCAAGCGTCGCTCCATCTCGAAAGCGGTGCACCCTAACCCGACCCCAGCTCCAGCTCGAGTCGCGGAGTCGTCTGATGAGGGTTCGTTGGAGTGCGACCAATCGACCCCGCATCGCGAACTGCGTGGTGTTGAGGTCGCAAGCCGGTCACTGAGCCGTAACCGACACACGAGGTGCCCACTCCCGGCGCCGCTTGCCACAGCTTCGTTGCCCTTCCGGGGACGGCTGGGGGCGGATCGCCAGTCGAGCGTAGCGACGGCCGCCTACGATGGGGTTCGAAATGTCACCGAATCTGGGGGAATCACGCCTCGGCCGCCGCCATCTCCGGACTATGCCCACTGCCGTCGCTTTGCAGGCCGTGATGGACATTGTCGACGGGGTCACCATCGGCTATGAGGTGTTGTCTCGACCCGCCGCCGGCCGCAATCCGCTCCGAACCATCGAGGCTGGCGTGGCCGCGGCCCACGTGACGGCGCCAGCCGTCGTCTTCGTCCCTGTGCCTCGGCGGGTACTGGCAACCTCAGGTGCCGAGCTCACCAACCATGTGGGGGAACTGCGGATCGCCCCAGGTCGGCTCGCCTGGCTCATCAGCGACAGCGGCCGAGCTGGACTGCGCGCGGCAGAGGAACAGACGCTTCGACAGCTTCGCGATGCCGGCGGCCGGTTGGCCGTTGACCTTCCTACTCCTCCGTCCCTCACGCACGGACTCGTGGCTTCGCTGCATCCAGACTTTGTCTTCCTCGACCTTCGAACTGGCTGGCTCAGGCATGGAGATCTGGCAGACGCCCAGCTCGCAGCGACCATCGCCTTCGTGGCCCGAATGAACGGAATTCTGCTCGCTCGTGGCCTGGACACCAGCGCCGCCGCGGCCGCCGCCCTGAACGTGGGGATCCAGTACGGGGTCGGGCGTCATCTGGAGAGCCCCGTCGTCCTAGAGCCGGATCTGGCGCGAGCTGGCGACACCGTTGTCGGCTCATCCTGGTTCCAGAGCCGGGAAACTCGTGTCATCACCGAGAGGGAGATGTCTCTGAAAGAGCCTTTCGTGCTCGAGCCTGCCCGCGTGGCGCCGGGATCAGACGTCACCGAGGCCACCTTCGCGCGGCTACTCTCTGAGACATCCGACATGCTGCAGGCCGAGCATGATGCGGAGGCAGTCCTCCGCGCCGCCGCAGGCGCGTTCCTACAGACGATTCCCGCCGACCGGCTAGTGGTCTTCGAGGCGGACCACCACCTCAACCGGATGAGACCCCGGATTCTCGCCGGTGCTGGCGCAGAGGGGTTCACGGGTCAGGACATCCCACTCAGCTCCGGGATCACCGGCTGGGCCTTTGCTCGGGGCGTCCCCTACCGATGCGGCGACACCGAGGCCCATCCGGCTTCCGCCGCCCTCCCGCGCAGCGACCGCCTGAGGGAATCTCTCCTCGCCATCCCCCTAGTCGCCAGCGACCAGCGGATGGGGATCATCGATCTCTGGCGCCAGGGGCTGGACAGCTTCAGCGATGAGGACCTGGAGCGGGCTGCACTCCTCGGCCTGATGACCTCGGCGGCCTGGCGCAGCGCTCGGCAGTTCGCCGACATCGAGCAGCGCGCGCTCACCGACGCCCTCACGGGTCTCTACAACCGGCGCTGGTGGCGAGACATGGCGCCGCGCCTGGCGGCCCAAAGCCGACGCAACCAGACTCCGGTCGGGATCCTCCTGATGGACCTTGACCACTTCAAGCAGGTCAACGACAGCGCGGGGCACGCTGCTGGAGATGCCGTACTCCGCGCCGTCGCCGGCGCTCTACAGGCCTCAATTCGCGAAGGCGACTATGCCGTTCGCTACGGGGGTGAGGAGTTTCTCGCCATCCTACCGGGTACAGACAGCCCAGGGGCGGTGCGTGCCGCGGAGGCAGTGCACACGGCGATCCGTGGTGCCGCGGCCGGTTCCGGGGTGGCCGTGCCGGTCACGGCATCGGTTGGCGTCGGAGCTTTCCCCGAGCACGGAGCCAGTCTCGATGCGGTGGTGCAGGCCGCTGACCAAGCGATGTACCGAGCCAAGCGCGAGGGCGGCGATAGGGTCCTCATAGCGTAGTGGTCAGGTACCAGCGTCGTTAGATGGCACCAAGTCCTTATCGATCGCGCCCGACTACGGACTACAATCGTATTCACTGCGGCCTTCACCCCCTGGCCTCGAGGGCTAGGGCCGAACCCAGCTCTCCTACGCCGTCTGGGATCCCCTCAACACCGCCACTAACGCCGGGGCTCGCCAAAGCGGGGCGGGGTCGGGAGTGCGGGCACAGGCGCGAGGGGACGCGACCGCACTCGGGCTCGAGGATGTCGACCTAACCTGCTTCCCTCTCTCTTGCCCCCTCCCATGAGTCCCGGCGCCGGTCCTCTCATGAGGCGCAATTCCAGCTGGCTCGACACCATTGCCTTGGCGACTTTGGTCGCGAGCTACGAACCATGAGGGTGCGCATCACGAGCACACCGCGTCCAAGAGTTTCCGCGGTTGACGCGACGGCGGCCTGTGAACCGCCCGCAGCAGTTGCACGAGCGAGCCCGCGGCCATAGCGTCACAGCCCCAGTCGCGACCCGGGCCAACGACATGGGTAAGCGACGACCTAACACCCAGCGATCCGATCCGGACCGGACAAACCGATCGCCACCGCACGGTTGCTCACGGGCAACTCAAAGCCTCGGTTCTCCGTCAGCAGCCCCTGCTTGCGGCGCACCGCCCTCGGGGGCGGCATAACCGCGCCACCCATCAGCCTAAGCGACATCGACTGCGGCTCATTCGGATACAGAGGATTCTTACCGTCCAGGGTAGGCGGCGCCTTGAACTCTTCCACCCCCCCGCACACCCCACGCCCCCTCCGGCGCCGGACAGCAGGCGGGGTCCCGGCAATCTGCCGTGCACGGTCGGTCCTCAAACTGCTAGAACGAGATGAGTGCCACGACGCCCCGCGAATTGCGCGGTCGATGACGGGTCGCCGCCGGCCGCCTCACCGCTGGATGCGCGCCGAGGCGCCACCAGCCACTGCGCGCACCTCAGTCACATCCGCCATCGACGTGTCCCCCGGATAGGTCGCGACCAAAGCTCCATG
>DNAU01000225.1 GCA_003491925.1 Chloroflexota bacterium | reverse complement strand
GGTCGGCGCGCGAGCTGCTGGCCACCGCGCGGCGCGACACCGTCCTCACCTGAGCGCGGGGCACGGAGGCCCCGCGATGGGCACCGTTCTCGTCACCGTCGCCGGACCGGGGGGGCAGGTCGACCTCGCGGTCCCGGACGACGCCGAGGTCGCCGCGATCGTCCCCGCCCTGGTCCGGCACTGCGAGCCGGAGCCGCGACCGTGGAGCCGCTGGGCGCTGGGGCTCCCCGGCGGCGATCCGTTCCCACCCCGGCTGACCCTCGGCGCTCTGGGCGTCGTCGACGGTGCCGAGCTCGAGCTGCGGGACATGACCGGAGCCCAGCCCGACGGAGGGCTCTCCGGCCAGGAGCTGGACCAGGACCCGCGGCGACGGCGCATCGTCCACCTCGCCGAGAGGCTGGTCGAGGACGTTGCTCGCATCCGCGCAGGGCGGAACCCCCTCCTCGAGTACGCGGCTCCGGAGGCCCGCCGTCAGCTGCGGGCGCTGGCGCCGGGACGTCTCGACCAGGCGGCGGAGGGAGATCCCTCCGAGCTCTCCCTCGCGGTCCGCTGGCACGGTGACCCCCGAGCACCCGTGGAAGCCGTCGCCACCTTCACCGAACCCGGCGGCGGCGCCGGGCCCGAACGAGGGGTGGACGGGTGGCCGGGACGGTCCTCCACGGCGCCGCCGGTCCGGCGGGTCGCCATCCGGATGACCGTCGGCGCTCAGTGCCGCCAGGTCCTGGACGTCGGTGCCCCGGCCCCGTCACCGGCCTGAGCGGGGCGCGCCCGCGATCAGGTGATCTGGACGGGAGCGCTGTCCGCGATCTCGACCCGTTCCAGGCCGGCATCGCCGAGCACCTGGACCCCACACGGGTAGGTCCCCTGCGCGCCCGCGCTCGAAAGCACCTGGGCATCGAACTTGAGGATCAACTCGCCGGGGGTGGCCCCGCTCTGCGGGGGCACCTCGAAGCCGTCGAAGTACGGCAGCTCGGTGCCCTCCACTGGGTTGGTGCCGCCGCTCCGGCCCGAATCACCCCGGATCACGATCCCGTCGTCGTAGATGAAGACGGGCGGCAGGGTGACGGTGATGCTCACCTCGTCGGCCGGCCCGGTGCCGGAGTTGAGGACGGTGACCTGGTAGGTGACGTCTTCGCCCGGAACCGCCTGGCTCGGGCTCACCGAAACCGACGCCGAGAGCAGCGGGGCCTGGCTCAGCTTGAGGGCGAGCGCGTTGCTCTGGGTGCTGCCATTGGTGGTGGACCCGGAGGCGCTCGCGGTCATGCTGTACGAGCCCGGGCTTCCCCCGGCGAGGGCGTCGAAGGTGATCGCGACGTCGTCACCGGGACTGAGGACCCAGACGCCCCAGGTGGGCTGCTGGCTGTTGCCCTGCGCCTCGACGGGGTTGGTGCGGACGCCGCTCCCGGTCAGCGACACGGTGTCTGTGTACCGGAAGTCCGCCGGCAGGCCGGCGGTGATGGTGAGCCCGGAGGTCCCCTGGGACCCGGTGTCCTTGACCGTGATCACGAACTCCACCGAGTCGCCCGGGGCAACGCTGGAGACCCCTGAGGGGAGGCCCAGCTTCACGCTCAGCGAGGCCACCCCCCCACCGCACCCCGCAGCCGCCAGCCCACCGAGCAGGGCGGCCAGGACGACCGAGCAGAGGACCCGCGGGACCCGCGATGGACCCATCAGCGAGCGGCTCACACCCTCTGGGCGGCGCGCATCGGCGCCAGTGGACGGCGCTCGCGACGGGGCGGCGTCAGCGGGACGTCGGTGGCACGAGGGAGCGGATCAGGGAACCCGGCCTCGGCGAGCAGCCGGAGGGTGAGGGCGACATCCAGCCCCACCACGGTGTCGACACGCCCGCTGACGGCTTCGACGAGGTCCCCGCCGCCGCCCTGGACGGCGTAGGCGCCCGCCTTGTCGAGGGGCTCGCCGCTCGCGACATAGGTGATCAGCTCCTGGTCGGAGAAGTCGCGCATCTTGACCAGCGAGCGCGAGACCGCCAGTGCCTCACTCTCGGTGCCGGTTCGCAGGACGCAGATGCCGGTGAGAACCGTGTGACGCCGTCCGCGCAGCTCGGCGAGCATGCGCAGCGCGACCTCAGGGGTCCCCGGCTTGCCGAGCGGACCGCGCGGGCCCACCACCACGGTGTCCGCCGCCACGACGAAGCTGCCCGGCTCGACCCGCGCGGCGACCGCCACCGCCTTCTGGCGAGCGATCAGCTGGCAGCCGAGATCGGCGCACATCCCGGGAGGGAGGGGTGGATCCGGCGGCGGCTCCGCGACCGCGAAGCGGATCCCGGCCCGAGCCAGCAGCTCGCGCCGGCGCGGGCTCGACGACGCGAGCACGATGCGCACCGACGGCGGATTCGAAACCCGCGACACGCCGTGGCGAAACGGGGACGCCACTCGAACGCCGGGTAGATGCTCCTCTGGGTCGGTCATGCGCCCCTCAGCCTGTGCGTGATGTCTCGGTCCTCTCCCCCGCGTGTGACCCCACCCGATAGCGATCGTACCATCGTCCATGGGGCTTACCGAGTTTGAATGGTTGCGTTTGATCTGATTGCATCAATTATGTGTGAACCGGTCCCACCCCGGCCCGCCCTCAGCGGAGCGCGACGACCAGGGCAACCGCGGCCGGCACCACGGCGAGCACCCCCAGCACCGGACCGGCGACCACGAGCAGTCGCCGGGCGGCGCCGATCAGCCCGGCGTAGAGCACCACGGCGAGCGCCCCGAGCCCGGCCACGGCGAGGGCGTTGCGCCCGGCCAGGGCGGCGAAGCCGGCCAGCGAGAAGCAGGCCATCCCGATCGCGGCGACCAGGGCTGCGCGACCCGGCCGTCCCGTGCCCCGGTCGAAGGGACGGATCACCGCCGGAGCCGCCATGAGGATGGCGGCGACGGCCCACGGGCGCGCCGCCCCCACCTGCCCGCTGGCGGCCGCGATGGTGCGCAGGTCCAGGGTGAGGGCGGTCGAAGCCAGCCCCAGGAGTGGTGCCACGGCGGCCACCGCCGCCACCAGCCGGTGCCACGGCCATCTCTCCTCGGTTGCCCAGGCGATGCCGGCGGCGATGGCGGTCACGAGCACGGCCAGGCTGACACCGCTGGGCAGGCCGAAGAGGGGGGAGCTCGGAAGCGCCAGCAGCCCCGAGGCGGCGGCCACTCCCACCGCCGCGATCAGCTCATCGAGCTGGGCCGGGCGGAGCCCGGCGGGCAGCCGGCCGGCCACCGCGACAGCCACGGCCACCGCACCCAGGTACGCGGTACCGGGGTAGACGGCCACCGCCAGGCAGGCCTTGAGCAGCGCGAGCGCGTTCACGCGGTCGGCCCGAACACGAGGTGGATGGCGGCGGTGGGGAGCAGGCCGACGACCAGGGCGACGGCGGCGAGGACCCACCCCGCCGCGACCCGGTGATGGGGTGCGGGCAGGCCCGCTCCAGGCTCCCCACGGGCAACCGTGATCACCACCGCCACGGTCACCAGTCCACCGGCCACCACGCAGGCGGCTCCGACCGCGCCGCTGAAGGCGACGCACGCCTGCAGCACCAGGAACCGCCCCCAGAAGGCCGGCGACGGCGGCAGTCCGCAGAGGGCCAGCCAGACCAGCCGGCGGGGAGATCCGAGCCCGGGCCTCGGCCTCTGGAGCAGAAGGGGAGCCGCGACCAGGTGGGTGAGGATGAGCAC
>DNAU01000218.1 GCA_003491925.1 Chloroflexota bacterium | reverse complement strand
GCGGCGAGCTGGGCGCCGAGGCACACCCCGAGCACGGGCAGCCCGCGGGTCACCGCCTCGTGGAGGAGCACCACCTCGTCGCGGAGCCGCCGATCCGGCGCGTGCACGCTCTGGGGACCGCCCATCACCACCAGGGCGGTCACGCCGTCGAGGGCGGGCAGCGGATCGGCGGCGCTGAGCCGGCGCACCTGCATGCCGAAGCCGGTGGCGATCTCGCCGATCAGGCCGGGGCCCTCGTCCTCGGCGTGCTCGATGACCACCAGCATGGGAGGTCTCGACCCCTCCACCGCCGGCTCGGTCATTCCTCGCGGACCATCGCCTCAGGGACCGAGACGACCCGGTACGGCAGGTCGGTGATGTCGTAGTAGCGGACCGCTTTGTGGAACCGCTTGGCGATCCCGATCTGGACCTTCACGCCGAGCGAGATGGTGCCGAAGACCCACATCTCGTCCGACTTGACGATCAGATTGTTGAAGGCCTCGCGCACCGTCTCCTTGGGCACGGTGTGGAGCAGGTAGTAGTCGAAGAGCATGAAGGGGACGATGGGGACGGCCCCCTCATCGAGGACGAACTTGCTGATGTGCTGGCGCCAGTAGAAGTTGCGATTGCTAATGGCGCAGTAGACGATCCGTCGCGGACGGCGCAGCACCCGCTCCGCCTGCTCGGCAGGGGACGCCTTGGGCCGCGGGGTGAAGATCCGCTCGAGGATGTCCTCGGCGTCCTTGACACCCCCGCTGACGGCGGGCGTCGGCGTGGTTTCTTTGTCGGGCACGGCGGCACCCTGTCTCTCACTGTGCGGGAGCACAAACAGCGTCCGATCATAGCATCGCTCGCTCATCCGGATTCCGCCCAGGCGACCAGATCGGGAAGTCGGGCGAGGGCGCGCTCCAGGCGGGCGATGTGCGCCGACTCGTTGAGCCAGCGGCTCTGCCCGGACGGGTGGGGCAGCGGGAGCAGCAGGGGCGCGCCGTCACCCACCTCCGCCTCGGCTCCGGAGGCGTCGAAGAGGCTCCCCACCGCGGCCTCCAGACCCTTCCCGGGAAGGAAGCGGGTCAGCGCCAGGGTCCCGATCGGGAGCACCAACCTCGGCTTCAGCAGCGCGAGGACCCCGTTCAACCAGCCGGCGCAGAGGGCGACCTCCCGCGCGCTGGGACGCCGGTCGCCACGGCCGTCGGGGGTGCGCCCGGGGAAGCAGGTGGTCATCGAGGTCATGTAGACGCGGCGCCGGACGTCGGCGTCGCCGGCGAAGCCACCCCGCTCGAACCAGCGCATCAGCTGCCGGCCGGCGCGGCCCGCGAAGGGCCGCTGCCCGTCGTTCTCGACCGGCCCCGGAGCCTGTCCCACCAGCAGGATCCGCTGTCCCGGATGGCCGCTGAAGACCGGGTTGGCAGCCGCCAGGAGGCCCGCGCCGACGCAGCGGGTGCAGGCGCGGTGCGCCGCCTGCAGAGCGTGCAGGGAGCCCCCCTCCAGAGGCGTCCGCTCAGCTCCGGGCACGCGCGAGCTCCGGCAGCCGGACGCGGGCGGCCCCCGGCCGGCGCGAGCTCCGGCGACGGATCGGAAGGCGGTCGACCCGGCGCGCGGTCGGGGGTATCATCTCTATGCGGCCGCATCGCATTGTCAACGTGGAGGCCTGCGGACCGCATGGCGCGCGCAGTGGGACGTGATGCCTGACGACGACTACCGTCCGACCCACGGGCTCCCCCCGGATTCGCGGTCCACGAACGTGCCTCCGGATTGGTGGTCGCAGCTCGACCGCAACGACCTGCCGCCGGATGGTCGGGACCCGGGCGACGGGCGCGGTCACCGGCGCGGGCGTGACGACGCCGCACACGCCCATCGTGGCCGCCGCCCGGCTCGACCGGGCCTGAGCTGGCAGCGGTGGCTGATCAACCTCGCGCTCATCGCTATCGCGGCTCTCCTGCTGATCGCCGGACTCGACGCGACCCCCAGCGGGGCCGCGCCGATCCTGATCGTTTTGGGCATTCTGATCCTGCTCGCGGCGGTGGCCGTCCAGACGGTGCGCGCCCGGCATCGGGGGTAGCGGCGAGGGTGCGAGGCGGCCATGGGGACGGGGCCGCCGGGCGCAGCTAGCATCTCTCCATGGACGTGGAGCGGGAGCGGCGGCGCCACCGCAGGCACCTGGACCCGGGACCCGGCGTGCGGCTTCCCCGGCTCGCCGCCGACGTCGACGCCGCCGCGACCCAGCGCCGATTCCGAGAGGCCGCCGAGGACGTGGCCGCCCTGGCCTCGGCGGCTGACGCCGCCCTCCTCGAGCAGCTCGCCACCGCACCGGTGCGGGCCATGGGCAGGGTGGTGTACTCCAGCAACGCGGTCTTCCTGCTCGAGCTGGACGCCCCCGACCCGACGGTGGCGGGACAGCCGCTGCGGGCGATCTACAAACCGGCCCGGGGGGAGCGCCCGCTCCACGACTTCGCCCGCCACACCCTGCATCTCCGCGAGCGCGCCGCCTACCTGCTGAGCGCGGCGGCCGGGATGGCGGTGGTGCCACCCACGGCGCTCCGGGACGGGCCCCACGGGCCCGGGAGCGTCCAGCTCTACGTCCACGGCGGGGACGAGGAGCTGCCCGCGAGCGCCACCGACGCCCTGGAGGCCCAGCTGCACCGGATCGCGGTCTTCGACATCCTGGCGAACAACGCCGACCGCAAGCGCGCCCACCTCCTGCTCGACGGCGCGGGGCACCTCTGGGGGATCGACAACGCCCTCACCTTCCTCCCCTACCCCCGGCAGCGAACCGTGCTCCTCCACCTGGGGGGCGACGACCTCGAGCCCGAGGACGCGGAGCTGGTGCGCGAGCTGCGTGACGGAGCCGTCCGCGACGCGCTGCGGGCCGCCCTCCGCCGGTTGCTGACAGCCGCCGAGGTCGACGCCTTCGAGGCCAGGGTGGAGGAGCTGGCCGAGCACCCGTGGTACCCCCGGCTGGACGAGTGGGACGGCCGCCCGTTCGAGTGGTGGTAGCGGGTTCGGGTTCCCGGGCGTTCACGAGCCCTGACCTTCGCCCTCCGGCGCCATGGCCCGGGCCCATCCCGCGACCTCGAGTGGGCGTCGCGGCATCGCCTGCTCCGAGTCGACGAATGGCCGCACCTCGATGCAGCCGAACCGAGCCACCGGATGGCGCGACGCGACCTCGATCGCCTGGTCCAGGTGCGGGCACTCGATGACGTCGTAACCGGCGATCTGCTCCTTGGTCTCGGCGAAGGGGCCGTCGGTCACCAGCAGCTCCCCCTTGCGGGCACGGACCGTCGTGGCCGAGCTCACCGGCCTGAGACGACCACCGTGGAGGTTGACGCCACGGCCGATGGTGTCCTCGAGCCATGCTGTCATCCGTCGATCGGACTCGACGACCTCCTCGGGCGACAACTCCACACCCTCGGCCACGCAGATCATGAGCATGTACTTGTTCCCGGTCTTCCCCGCCGGCTCGGCCGTCGTCACATCGGACGGGGGCTCGCCGCGCTGGAGACGGTCGTCGCGCCAGCCGATGGCGCGGGCCCATCCGGCCACCTCGAGGGACCTGCGCGGCAGCGCCTGGTCTCGGTCCACGAAGGGCCGCACCTCGATGCACCCGTAGCGCAGGGGGAGGCGGGAGACCAGCTCGAGGGCCTCGTCCAGGTCGGCGCACTCGATGACGTCGTAGCCGGCGATCTGTTCCTTGGTCTCGGCGAAGGGGCCGTCGGTCACCAGCAGCTCACCCCCGCGGACGCGAACGGTCGAGGCGGTTTCGGCCGGCTGGAGCTGTCCCCCATGGAGGCTGACACCGCGGGGGATGGTGTCCTCGAGCCACGCCATCATTGCCCGGTTCAACTCCGCCGTTGCCTCGGCGCTGATGTCGACGTCCTTGTCGACGCAGTGCAAGAGCATGTACTTCATGTCAGGCTGGGCTCCTCAGACAAGGGAATGGCGCTCGTCACAGCGGCAGTGGCCAGAACGGCCGCACCGCGATGGTTCGCAAACCGGCGAAGGGCCCGTCGGTCACCATCAGCTCCCCACAGCCGACGCGCAGGGTCCGAGCCTCCTCAGGGGGCTCGAGCCGATTCCCGTCAACGTGCACCCCCGGGGAGCTCGTCTCCCTGACCCACGACCTCGTCGATTCCATCGCCGCTGCCTCCTCGCCGGCGGTGAGGTCGACGGTGGTCTCGGCGCACATCAGCAGCCGGTGCTTCATGGAACCCTCCTCTCTGCGGTGACGGAGTCATCCAGCTCGTGGAGCCGGCGCATCAGGTAACGGCGCTCCACCTCGCTGGGACCGAGCTCCAGGGCGCGGCGGTAGCTGGCCGCGGCTTCGGAGCGGCGGCCCATGCGGCGGAGCAGGTCGGCCCGGGTGGCGGGCAGCAGGTGGTAGCCGCCGAGCGCCCCCGACGTCTCCAGCGCCTCCACTCTGGCCAGGCCGACCTCGATCCCCTCAGCCATGGCAACGGCGACGGCGCGGTTCAGCTCCACCACCGGTGAGGGCATCACCTCGGCCAGCCGGCCATAGAGCCCGGCGATCGCCGCCCAGTCCGTCTCCGCGGCGTGCTGGGCGGCGGCGTGGCAGGCGGCGATCCCCGCCTGCAGCTGGTACGGCCCGGTGAGCAAGGTGGTGGGCGTCCCGCTGAGGATGCGCTGCGCCTCCGAGATCTGCGCGCGGTCCCAGAGAGCACGGTCCTGCTCCTCGAGGGTGACCAGGTCGCCGTGTGCGTCGACCCGAGCAAGGCGGCGGGAGTCCTGGAACAGCATCAGGGCCAGCAGCGCCTGCACCTCGGGCTCATCAGGCATGAGCTGGGCGACGATCCGGGCGAGCCGGAGGGCCTCGGTGGTGAGCCCCAGGCGGACCAGGTCACTGCCGGCGCTTGCCGAGTAGCCCTCGTTGAAGAGGAGGTAGAGGACGGCGAGCACACCGCCGAGGCGTTCCGGGAGCAGGTGGGGTGGCGGCACCCGGAAGGGGATGCCGGCGTCCTGGATCTTGTGCTTGGCGCGGACCAGACGCTTCGCCATCGTGGCTTCCGGCGCGAGGAAAGCCCGCCCGATCTGGGCGGTGGTGAGCCCGGCGAGCGATCGCAAGGTGAGAGCGACGCGCGCCTCGATGCCGAGCGCCGGGTGACAGCAGGTGAAGATGAGGCGCAGCCGCTCGTCGGGGATGGCTGCGCCCTCGCGGTCCTCGTCCCCGTCTGCGCTTACAGGGCTCCGGAGCGCTGCCTGCTCGAGCTTGACGGCCTCGACGGCGCGACGGCGCAGTCGGTCGACGGCCTTGTTGCGGGCCACCGTGGTCAGCCACGCTCCGGGGCGGGATGGCACCCCGTCGCCGGACCAGCGCTGCACCGCTTGGGTGAACGCATCTTGGGCGCACTCCTCAGCGAGATCCCAATCACCAGTGGCGGCGATGAGGGTGGCCACAACCCTTCCCCATTCCTGATGG
This sequence comes from Chloroflexota bacterium, assembly GCA_003491925.1. Classification (GTDB taxonomy): domain Bacteria; phylum Chloroflexota; class Dormibacteria; order Aeolococcales; family Aeolococcaceae; genus Changshengia. The sequence continues at coordinate 18,238 of DNAU01000218.1, read as the reverse complement.
AAGGCATCGGTGACGGCGGTTTCGACGCTGGAGCCGGCGGTTTCCGCCATCAACTCCCGCTTGTGGCGCACATCCGCAAGCCGATGCTGGCCATGACATGGGCTCCTGTCTGGGGTGGGCCACCCCCGGGGGAGAGGCTCTCCTGGTGCCGCACCCACCGGGACCGTTCCCATTCTCCGCTCCACTGCTCCGGCGAGGCCGTGATCGGGGCTGCTCGCCAGCCGCTACGACCAGCGGCCTCGCGCTGCGCTGCCGAGGAGCACCCCGGCCGGGGCGGGCCCCGCCGCCGCCGCGAGCGATGGCGACCTGCGACCGCGGCCGATGAGGCGGGCGGCGAACCGGCGCATGCGGACAACGCTCGTCGTGAGGCTGGCGGCGAATGCGCCGATCTGCGCATCCATCACCCAGATCTCCGCGATGCTCCGTGGACGGTCCGAGAGGGTGTAGCCGGCGTACGGGCTCATGGGTTGGTCTCCTCGGGGCTCGCCCCGGTGTAGGTGTGGCTCGGCGTCTGTCGAACCCTTCACCCTGACGACGAACGGTCCGGCGCCGGATGGACATCGATCGAGGAACGCGAGTGGGCAACCGCCCGCTCAACTCGCCCGCGGTGCCCGGTCCATGGCACGTCGAGACCGCCGAGGTCGGTGACCGGGTCGGGGTGCAGCCCCGGGCCCCGAGGCGGCGCGGGAGGAGCACGGCGGGGCCGGCAGGCGGTCGAGGCACGGGGGTGTCCCGAATGGCCTTCTTCCGATATAACTGCTATCATGAGTTATGATAATAGTGCTCGCCTAAACTCACGGTGAGGCCGAGCACGGCAGGGAGGTCGTGGTGATGATCACGCAGAGAGCCCGAGACCCCGAGACCGGTGAGCCGGTGGTGACGGAGACGGAGCCGACCACCACGGTCACCGGGCGCAGGGTGGTCGCGTCCGCCCCTCCGGTGGCCGCGTACCGCCCCGCACGGCCCGCCGGCTGGACCGCCGGTCACCTCCTCATCCGCCTGATCTGGCTCATCGTCGGCGTCATCGACGCCATCGTGGGCCTGGACTTCGTGTTCCGGCTGATCGCGGCGCGCGACACCGGGTTCGCTCACGTGATCATGGTGGCGGGGTCGACGCTGGCATCGCCGTTCAACGGGATCTTCGCCAGCGTCCCCAGGTTCTCGAACCTCACCCTGCAGTGGAGCGACCTGCTCGTCTTTCTCCTGGCCATCTTCGCGGGGTGGGTCCTGAGCGGGATCGTCTCGCTGGCGATGCGAGGCTCACGCGGACCGGCCACCGTCTGAGGCGCGCCGTCCTCTCGCCGGTCCTCGAGGAGGACGGGAGGTTGCCCAGTAAGAGGACGGGAGGTTGCCCAGCGAACCGTCCGTCACCTCCGACGGCGCCGCGTCTGAGATGTCGAGAGCTGGATCACCGGCCATCGTTCTGAGGTCAGGAGAGGTCGCCAGGAGGAAGTACGCCCGGAGGGACTTGAACCCCCGCACCCGGCTCCGGAGGCCGGCGCTCTATCCAACTGAGCTACGGGCGCACGTTCGAAATCGAGTATACGGCGGCCGGCTGCGGCACCCGGGAGACCGTCAGGCCGGAGGTGGCGCAGATCCGTCCGAAGAGGGCGGCGTCACGGATCGCCGCCGCCCCCGGATCGTTGTTGAAGAACGCGTAGACGTCGGCGTCCGGGCCCCAGAGGGAGCGCAGCCGCTCCGCCCAGGTGCGCATGGCCGGCTCGGAGTACGACCAGTCGTCAGGGCCAGCCTGATGGAAGCGGACGTAACCCCAGCTCGCCGTGGCCCAGGGCGGCTCGCGCAGCTCGCCGAGCCGGTCGGTCAGGCAGAGGGCCGCGTCGCGCTCACGCAGGATGGTGGCCACGTCCTCCCGGAACCATGACGGATCGCGAAACTCCACCGCCAGCCGCTGGGTTGCGGGCACCGCGGCGCATGCGTCGCGCAACCGGCCGGGGTCGACAGCGAATCGGGGCGGCAGCTGGAGCAGCAGAGGCCCGAGCCTTCCCCCCAGCTTGGCCGCCCGCTCGAGGAAGGTCCGGATCGGTTCGGCGGGCTCGCCCAGACGGCGGATGTGGGTGATGTAGCGGGAGACCTTGAGCGCGTACTCGAACCCGTCCGGCGCGCGGGCGGCCCAGCCGGCGAACACGCCCTCAGCGGGGAGGCGGTAGAAGGTGCTGTTGACCTCGACGCAGTCGAACTGGGAGACGTAGTGCTCGAGCCAGGTGCGCGTTGGCGCTGCCGACGGATAGAAGCGGCCGCGCCAATCGGCGTATTGCCATCCGGAAGTCCCGATCCGGACGGTCATGGCGCGGGCTGGCCGTGCATCCCCTCAGACTAGCCATCGCATCCGTGAACGACGCGCCTCCGCCTCCGCCGCCGCCTCAGCTCCCGCCACCGTCGCCTCAGCTCCCGCCACCGCCCTCCCAGCTCGCGCCACCGCCCCCTCCTCCTCCACCGCCGCCGGCACCCCCGGGATGGACGACCTGGAGCCCTCCGCCCAGCCCGCCGGGGCCGTTCGACAGCGGTTGGGGCGCCCCCAGCCCGCCTCCCCCACCGGGTCAGCAGGGCCCCGCGCCGCAGCCCGGGAGGGGGCGGGGCGGCGGCAGGTGGCGGCTCGCACTGGCCGTCGCCGGCGGCGTGGCCATCGCGGCGGTCGCCGGGGTGGGCGGCTACCTCCTCGTCAACCGCGGCTCCAGCGGTCCGTCCACCGCCACCGGCACGCCCACGCCGCTGCCGGTGTCGAGCACCCCGTCGGGCGGCGGAGAGCCGCCCATCCAGGTGGGCGTCGACTGCAGCGGCGGCAGCCCGCCGGACGCCTACACCGCGGCGGCGGTGAAGGACATCTGCGACGTCCTGGTCCCCCTCGCGGCCATGGACCCATCCTGTGCCGGCACGCCGGCGGCCGCCTGCGAGAGCGCCGCCGGCGAGCTGGATCGGGTGGCATCCGCGGCGCTGGTCGACATCCGCAACCAGCACCCGGCCACGGCGGGGGAGGTGGCCGCCGACCCCCATCTGCGAGCCGCCTTCCGCGACTACGCGGCCGCCGGGGCCGATCTGGCCACCGGGGTGGCGGACGGCGATCGCTCCCTCGAGGCCAAGGGGACGGCCGCGCTCACCGCCGGCACCGAGGCGCTAAGCGCGGCGGGCGCCGACCTCGACGGCTGAGGTCAGCGACGCCGGCCGCCGACCACCCGGGTGAGCCCACCCGGATCCGACCTCACCGACACCTCGAGCTCGGCCCCGCGCAGCAGGGACTGGACCGGCCGGCTCAGGTAGGGAGCCACCTCGAAGAGCACCACCCCGCCACGGCGCAGCCATCCGGGAGCCTGGCCGACCAGGTCGCGCACCAGGCCCAGCCCATCGGCGGACCCATCGGTGAGGGTGTGGCGGGGCTCAAAGCCCCGGATCTCGCGCGGAAGGGCTCGGACCTCGCGCCGGGCGACGTAGGGCGGGTGCATGGTGAACGCGCCCACCTCGCCGCGCAGCCTGGGGGGCAGTCCGGCCAGGAGGTCGGAGACCCGAAAGCGGGCGTTGGTGAGGTGGTTGCGGCGCGCGTTCGCCCGGCTCAGCGCGACCGCGGCCGGGTCGATGTCCAGGCCCCAGACCTCGGCCGAGGGAAGCGCGGCGGCCACCGCGCAGGCGACCGGGGCCGCCCCGCAGGCGACATCCACGGCGACCTTGACGGGGCGGCGGCGAAGCGCGGCGATCGCCGCCTCGGCGAGCAGCTCGCTGGATCCCCGTGGCACGAAGACGCCGGGGCGGACCTTCAGGGTCAACCCGGCGAAACAGACCGCGCCGCGGATCAATGCCACCGGCTCGCCCGCGGCACGGCGCTCCAGGTAGTCGCGGTAGCGCCTCTCCGCCCTCGCCGGGACCGGCGCCTCCGGGTCGAGCGCCTCCACCTCCACCCCCAGCGCGAGGGCGAGAAGGTCCTCGGCATCCTCGCGGGCGATGGCCCCCCGCCAGTGGTCGATCGCCGTCGATTCCCTAAGGCGCGTGCGACCAACGGTTAACAGGTGGCCGATTTCCGGCCGAGGGAGGGGCATTCGTGGTTGCATGGGCGGGGATGGTAGTCGCGCAACCGCACCCCTGGCGGATCGCAGCCTTCTTCGACGTCGACCGCACCCTGGTGCGCGGCTCGTCGATACTCGCCCTGGCGGGTCCCCTCTGCCGCGCCGGGCTGCTCCCGCGCCGGGCGCTGGTCACCGCGGCGCTCCGCGGGCTTCAGTTCAGCGCCCGCGGCTTCTCCGAGGAGGAGGTCCAGCGGGCGGTCCGCGGCATCGGGACCGCCGTGCGGGGTCTGGACGCGGTGGCCCTGCGGCGGGTCGCCGACCGGGCGATACCGCTGGTGCTGGCACCCAGGGTGTACGGCGAGGCGGTGGAGCTCATCGCCTGGCACCGCTCCCGGGGTCACCTGGTCTTCCTGGTCTCCGCCTCCACCCATGAGCTGATCGACCGGCTGGGCGGGATCGTGGGCGCGGACGGGGTGGTCGCCTCCGAGGCCGAGATCGTCGACGGCCGCTACACCGGCACGGTGGCGCTCTGCCACGGTGCCGCCAAGGTGGAGGCGGTCCGCCGGCTGGCGGCGGCGTACCGGGTCGACCTGGAGCGCTCCTTCGCCTATGGCGACGGCACCGGGGACATCCCGATGCTGCTCGCGGTCGGCAACCCGAACGCGGTGAACCCCGACCACCGGCTCCGGGCGGCGGCCGTCCAGCACGGCTGGCCCCAGCTGCACTTCCGAGGCCGCGATGGCCTCTCCTGGCTGGACGACCCGGGCTGGCCTTTCGGGCCGGCCTGGACGGGGGCCTCGTCCTGGCGCGCCGACTCGGGTGACACCCTGGGCGGTGAGCCGGTCGTGGAAGGCGTGAGCACCCCCGCCTACTGATCCGGGTCGCCCCGCCACCCCGGCGGCCAGCGACTACAATCCGCCGGCATCCGCCCCCATGGACGCGGCTCCCCCACCTCCACCCCCGCCCACCCCGCCACCAGAGGGGTCCGCCGCGCCACCGGGATGGCCGCCCATGCCGCGCGACTGGCCGCCCGCGCCACCCGACCGGCCGCCCGCGCCACCTGACTGGCCACCCGCGCCACCCGACTGGCCACCCGCGCCACCGCCCCCGCCGGGATCGGCGCCTCGGGCTCCCTCACCTCTCACCTGGGCACCGCCCGCCTGGGCACCGGCGGCGGTGCTCCCCGGCCGCGAGATGGTGCTGGCGGGGACGGGCCGCCGCCTCGGGGCGTTCGCCCTCGACGGGGTCTTCATCGGGATGATCATCGTGGCCGGGCTGGTGGTGGGCGGCGGCATCGTCGAGGCGGCGATCTCGCCGGCGACCACGATCTCGCCGGCGGCGGCGACCTCGCCCGGGGTGCTCGCCGGGACGCTCGTCTACCTGCTCACCATCATCGCCACCCCCTTCGTCTACCCGGCGGTGGGCTGGCGGTCGGGGGCCACCCCGGCGATGCGCGTCCTGGGCCTGCGGGTGGTCGATGCCCGCGGCGGTGACCGGCTGGGCTGGGGTCAGGCGCTGCTCCGCACCGCGGGCTGGTGGTGGTCGCTGCTCACCTGCGGCGCCGGCTTCATCCCGGCGCTGGCCGACGCCTGGCGCCGGGGCCTCCCCGACCGGATGGCCAGCAGCCTGGTGGTGGCCATCCGGCCCCTGCCGCTCGCGTGGGTGCCCGGCCCCTACGGCTGGACCATGGCGCCGGCCCGGCCGCCGATGCCCGCCCCGCTCGTCCCCACCGCCCGGGCCGTCTCCGACCCGCCGGCGACCCGGACCGCGTGGACCTGGACCGACGTGGTCCCGGTGCTGATCGCCCTCCTGCCGATCATCTTCGGGGCCAACTGGGTTGCCGGGATCACCGCACAGGGACTCAACATCACCGCCGGCACGGGCGGCGCGGTCGCGCTCTCGTACGCGGACGAGATCGCCGTCTACGGCGCCTGCCTGCTCCTGATCTGTCTATTGGTGCGCTGGCGCCGGCGCACCGCGCTGACCGCCCTCGGCCTGCGGCTGCCCACCTGGCCCTGGCTGGCGGCGGGGATCCCGCTGGGTTTCGCGGCCATCGTGCTCGAGTACGTGGGTGGGGTGATCGACCGCATCGTCCTCCCCACCGCCAACTCCACCAACCAATGCGTCGGCATCCGCGCCGAGTACGGCGGGTCGGTCGCGCTGACGCTGCTCGCGACCGCGGTGATCGCACCCATCGCCGAGGAGATCATCTTCCGCGGCTTCACCTTCCGCTGGCTGCAGGGACGGATGCCGCTCTGGGGGGCGGTGATGGTGAGCGCGGCCCTCTTCTCAGCCGCCCACGTGGGGTGGGCGGAGCCGACCCTCTTCCTCCCCGTCTTCCTCGACGGGCTCCTGCTCGCCTACGTCTACGCCAAGTCGGGATCGGTCTGGCCGGGGGTGATCATCCACGCCAGCATCAACGTGCTGGCCACGATCATCGTGCTCACCGCCCCGAGCTGCTGAGCGGTCGTGCGACCACGGCCCCAAACCGGAAGCCGGCTCCAGCTGGCGAACCGCTCGTGGACGCCGGAGAGGACGGCGTCCACCTCGGCTTCGCCCATCACCACGAAGCGCTCCGGCTCGTCCTCGGTGGGGGGTTGACGGTGGCGATCTGCTCGTGGCCGTCGGCCAAGCGCCTTCGCCCGCCGGGGATCACGCCAGCCGCGCCACCCCCTGGCGGCCGGCCGCGGCCACCGCCTCGGCGACCGACTCGGCCTCCGAGGGATCGAGGCCGGCGCAGGTGATCCTCACCGCGGGCGCGGTGGTGATCCGGAAGCGCTCCCCGGAAAGGGCGGCGTAGCCGGCCTCGGCAAGCGCGTCCAGCACCGGGGCCTCGGCCTCCACCGGCACCCAGACGTTGAGGCCGGTGACTCCGTGGGCGGCGATGCCACGCCGTTCCAGGGCGTCGAGGAGCCCCTCCCGCCGCTGTCGGTAGGTGTCGGCGGCCTGAGCGAGCAGCAGGTCGAGCCCGGGACGCGACCAGAGGCCGATGACCAACCGCTGGAGGAGGTGGCTCACCCATCCCGGCCCGAGCGCCAGCCGTCCCGCCACCCGCGCCACCGTGCCCTCGTCGCCGCAGACGACGGCCAGGCGGAGGTCGGGGCCGAGGGTTTTGGAGACCGAGCGCACCACCGCCCACGCCGGTGATCCGGGGATGGCGACCCCGACCACGCTGCCCCCGCCGACCGCCTCGGCGTGGTCGTCCTCGACCACCAGGACGGCGGGGTGGCGGGCCAGGGCGCGGCGGAGCTCGGTGCGTCGGAGATCGTCGAGCGCGCTGCCGAACGGGTTCTGGCTGCGGGGGGTCATCACCACCGCCCGCGCCCCGCGCCCGAGGGCCTGGTCCAGGTCGTCGGCGAGCATGCCCCGGGCGTCCACCCGCACTGGCAGCGGCCGCAGCGACATCGCCCGCAGCAGGTCGACGATGGGTGGGTAGACGGGATCCTCGACGGCCACAGCATCGCCCGGCCGGAGGTGGGCTCCCAGCACCCGCTCGATGCCGTCGACCGCACCGCTGACCACGGTGAGGTGGGAGGCGTCGACGCCGTCGGCGCTGAGGCGCTCACGGGCGAGGTCGGCAAGGTCCGGCTCGACCAGCGCGGAGCCGTACGACGCCGACCGGCGGGGCAGGCCGGCCAGCGCGCGGCTCCACTCCGGGAGCAGGCGGGGGTCGGGGTGGCCCAGGGCGAGATCGCGGAGGCCCGGGCGAGGCCGCGCGGTGAACCCGGCGTGGAGAGGTGGCCGGGGGGCGATCGAGGTGCCGGAGCGCCCGGCACCGACCGCCAGCCCGCGCCGGCCCAGCTCCCGGTACGCGGCGGCCACGGTCGCCGGGCTCACCCCCAGCTCCGCCGCCACCCGCCGGACGGTGGGCAGGCGCTCGCCCGGCTGGATGCGGCCGTCGCGGACGGCCCCCTCCACGGCGGTGGTGAGGTCGGCGGCGCGATGGCCCGTCGTGTAAAATAGTTCGGTAACGTTCACGTCTTTGTATCATAACATATGGACGAAATACCAACCTCCAGCGCGGCCACTCGGAGATCCGGCGAAGGCGGCCCGGTGAGCCCTCGGGTCGAGGTCCGGCGGCACTCGGAGCGCGCTCGCTACGATCGGGCGACGATCGACGCCATCCTCGACGAGGCGCTGATCTGCCACCTCGGGGTGGTCGTCGAGGGGGAGCCACTGGTGCTCCCGACCGGGTTCGGCCGTATCGGGGACACCCTGTACCTGCACGGCGCGGCGTCCAATCGCAGCCTGGCGGCAGCCCTGGAGGGAGCCTGCGTGACCGTCACCCACCTGGACGGCCTGGTCATGGCACGCTCCGCATCCGGCCACTCGATGAATTACCGGAGCGTCGTGGTGAGGGGGCGCGCCCGCGCGGTCACCGATCCGGTGGAGCGGCGGGCCGGGCTGCGCGCCGTGGTCGAGCACGCCATCCCGGGGCGGTGGGACGAGGTGCGCCAGCCGAGCCCCCGGGAGATGGAGGCCACCGCCGTCATCGCCCTCGACCTGGCCGAGTGCTCGGCGAAGGTCCGGAGTGGCCCTCCGCTCGACCCGGCCGCCGACCGCCCGCCGGGGGTCTGGGCGGGTGTGGTGCCGCTTCGGATGGTCGCCGGCGCTCCACTCCCCGACCCCGACCTGGGGGAGGGCATCGACGAGGCGCCGAGCGTGAGCCGGGTGCGGCGGCGATTTCCCACGCTCCCCGACGACGGCGTGTGACCGGGTGACCCGCACCCGCCTCACCCCCCTCCTGATCGCCTGCTTCGCCGCCGTCTTCCTGATCTGGGGCTCCACCTACCTCGCCATCCGGTTCGCGATCGAGACGATCCCGCCTCTCGCCATGGCCGGGCTCCGCTTCCTCACCGCCGGCGCCCTCCTCTTTCCGCTCGCCTACCTGACCGGCGATCGCGCCCACGACCGCCTGAGGGCGGTGCACTGGCGCTCGGCCCTGGTCATCGGGTCGCTGCTCCTCTTCGCGGGCAATGGGGTGATCACCCTCGCCGAGCAGCACGTCGCCTCGGGGCTGGTCGCCCTGCTGGTGGCCACCGTGCCCCTCTGGATGGCGGCCTTCGGCCATCTCGCCGGTGTCCAGCGGGTGGGCCGGGTGGGAGCGGTGGGCCTGGCCGCGGGGCTGCTGGGGGTCGGCCTGATGCTCCGCCCGGGCAGCGTCGGTGCGGGGTCCCCGGGCTGGATCGCCTTCACGCTGATCTCGCCGCTCACCTGGGCGCTGGGCTCGATGTACGCCCGGAGCGCCCCGATGCCCCGGCGTCCGCTGCTCGCGACCTCGATGGAGATGCTCTGCGGCGGCGCCGTCCTCTGCGTGACGGCCACCCTGCTGGGGGAGTGGGGGCAGTTCCATCCGGCGGCGATCTCGGCGGTCTCGGTGGCGGGATTCGTCTACCTGGTGGTCGCCGGCTCGATGGTCGGGTACACCGCCTACACCTACCTCAACGGCAAGGTCTCCCCCCAGGCGGCGTCGAGCTACGCCTACGTCAACCCGCTGGTGGCGGTGCTCCTGGGCTGGGCCTTCGTCGGCGAGACCATCACCCCCACCACCCTCCTGGCCGGGGGGCTCATCGTGGTCGCCGTCGTCGCCCTGCTCGCGGGCGACCGCCGTCCGTCGTGGCGCGCCGCCAGGGCGCCCTCTCCCGCCGCCACCGAGGCGGAGGTCGCCTGATCCCAGCGGCCGGCTGAACGCGGCGATGCTGCCCGACCGGCGGTCACGTGCCCGCGCGGCGGCCGGTCCGCAGACAGATCGCTGCATCCCGGAAGGCCGCCCGAACTCCGCCGCCAGCGACAATGCCGGGGGTGACCTCCGAGCCGGCCCTCCCGGCCCACGACCCCGCCGCCGGCCCAGCGCTCGCGGGAGCGGCTCAGTCCGCGGGCGATTCGGCCCCTCTCCCTCCGCGCCGGCGGCTCATCGAGGGGCACTGGGGATGGCTGGACGTCCTGATCGTCGGGCCTCTGGTGGCCAGCTCGATCTACTACTACGCCGGCCTGCCCCTCGGCACCTGGCTGATCCTCCACAACCAGCCGGTGCGGGCGGCGCTGCTCCGAGGTTCCACGGCGTCGATGATCCTGACCGGGGCCGCGGTCCGCACCTCGGGCCTGAGCATCTGGGTGGCGCTGCTCGCACCCCTCCCGATCACCATGTGCACCGACCCCTGCTTCTTCTACGGCGGCCGCCGCTACGGCCGCGCCCTGATCCAGTTCCTCGGACGCAGCGACCCGCGCTGGGACCGGCGGATGGCGAGGGGGGAGCGGATCTTTGCCCGCTGGGCCGGCTGGGCGGTGTTTCTCGCTCCGGTGATCTGGCTGCCCAACTCCGTCTTCTACTTCCTCGCGGGAGAGCCCCGCAAGATGCCGTTCTGGCAGTTCATCCTCCTGGACACGGCCGGCGAGCTGGCCTTCATCGCCGAGATCGAGGCCCTCGGCTACTTCATCGGCAAGCCGGCCGAGGACGTCGCCAAGTCCCTCTCCAACTACAGCATCCCCATCGTCATCGGGCTGGTGGTCCTGATGGTGGTGGTCTCCGCGGTGAGCGGGGTGCGGCGCGCCCGGACCGGTTCGGGTCCCGCGAGGTGACGGGCCGCCCCGATTCGGCCACAATCACCACCGTGGCCGAGCTCCCGAGGCAGTTCGTCCTCGGCGTGGACCTCGACGGCGTCTGCGCCGACTACTACCCCTTCATGCGCCGGGTGGTCGCCGACTGGCTGGGGCGTGACATCGACTCGCTCCCCACCGACGTCGGCTGGGAGATGACCGAATGGGGCATCGAGCCCGGGGAGTTCCACAAGGTCCACCGCTTCGCGGTGGTGCAGCGCAAGCTCTTCCTCGAGGTGGGCATGATCGTGGGCGCCGGGCCCGCCCTGCGCCGGCTGTCCAATCTGGGGATCCGGATCCGGATCATCACCCACCGCCTGGTCATCGAGCACTTTCATCAGATCGCGGTCGCACAGACGGTGGAATGGCTGGACCGCCACGGCATCCCCTACTGGGACCTCTGCTTCATGGGCGAGAAGGGCGCGGTCAACGCCGACCTCTACATCGAGGACTCCCCCTACAACGTCGAGGCGCTGCTCCGCGATCATCGCAACGTCATCGTCTTCAGCCATGCCGCCAACACCCACATCGACGTCCCCGACGAGCAGCGCGCCCGCACCTGGGCGGAGGCGGAGCCGCTCATCGTGGCGCGCTACCACGCCTGGGAGCGGCGGGGTGGCGCCGAGGAGATGCGCCGCCGCGCATCAGATCGCGTCGCGGGGTGACCGCGGACAGCCTCGAGGTCGATGGCCACGACCTCGCGATCTCCAATCCCGACAAGGTCTTCTTCGCGGAGCGGGGAATCACCAAGCGACAGCTGGTCGAGTACTACCTGGCGGTGGCCGACGGCGCGCTGACCGGCTGCTTCGACCGTCCGTCGGTGCTCAAGCGCTACCCCAACGGGGCCGCCGGCCCCTTCTTCTTCCAGAAGCGCGCCCCGGTGGGTGACGCCCCGTACCTGCGCACCACCACGGTCCATTTCCCGAGCGGACGCAGCGCCAGCCTGCTGGTCATCGACTCGGCGGCGGCCCTGCTCTGGTCGGTGAACCTCGGCTGCATCGACATCAACCCCTGGCCGGTGCGCAGCGGCGACACCGACCACCCCGACGAGCTGCGCGTCGACCTCGACCCCCAGCCCGACGTCCCCTTCGCCGACATCCGCCGGGTCGCCCTGGTGGTGCGCGAGGTGCTGGAGGAGATGGGCCTGCGCGGGTACCCCAAGACCTCGGGCTCGCGGGGCATCCACATCAACGTGCGGATCGTTCCCGAGCACGGCTTCACCGCCGTCCGCCGCGCCGCGTTGGCCCTGGCCCGCGAGGTCGAGCGCCGAGCCCCCACCCTCGCCACCAGCAAATGGTGGAAGGAGGAACGTCACGGGGTGTTCATCGACTACAACCAGAACGCCCGGGACCGCACCGTGGCCAGCGCCTACTCGGTGCGCCCGGTCCCCGATGCGCGGGTCTCCTGCCCGCTGGAGTGGGACGAGGTGGCCGACGTCGAACCGGCCGACCTGACCGTGGAGACGGTGCCACGCCGATTGAGCCAGAGGGGTGACCCGGGTGCCGGCATCGACGCCGTCGCCCACCGGCTCGACTCCCTGCTGGAGCTGGCCGACCGCGACGAGCGCGAGGGGCTCGGTGACGCCCCCTGGCCGCCGCACTTCCCCAAGGGCGACGACGAGCCGCGCCGGGTGGCACCGTCCCGCGCCCGGAAGGACTGAGCCCAGGAGACGCGGGACACGACCGGTGACCCGTGGCCGAGAGAGCGCCTGGCCCGCCGGGGGCTCACGCCACCGCCCGCATGCTCGAGCCGACCTGCTCCACAAGAACCTCCTCCCAGGTGCGGCGGCCCAGGACGGCGTGCTCGGGGGCCAGGTTGGCGCCGGCCCGGATCGCGCGTGCGGCCCCGCCCGGCATGTGCAGGGGGAGGAGCACGCGGTGGCGGCGGCTGGCCCGCAAGTAGCCGCGGAGCAGTTCGTCCATGGCGTACGTGCGCGGCCCGGCCATTTCGGGCACCAGGCCGGCCGGCTCGCCGAGGGCGAGCTCTGCGACCCGAGCCGCGACCTCCCCGGTGTCGACCGGCTGGAACCGGATCCCCGCCGGCACGGGTAGGACGGGCAGCTTCGACATCTGCCGGGCCACGGCCAGGAGGGCGTCGTGGAATTGGGTGGCGCGCAGCGTCGTCCAGGGCAGGCCAGAGCCCGAGATCTCGTGCTCGGCGGCCAGCTTGGCGGCGAAGTAGCCGAACATGGCACGGTCGACGCGGCTCCGGACCGGCACCCGGTCGGCGCCCACCACGGAGATGTTGACCAGGTGCGGCGTCCCCACCCCCAGCGCCGCCCGCACCAGGATCCTGGCCATTCCGTCATCGCCCTTGGCGCTGCCAGCGCAGTTCACCACGGTGGTGACGCCTGCGAGCGCGGGCTCGATCCCCTCGCCGGTGCGAAGGTCGCCCACCAGGTGCTCAATGCCATCTCCGTGGTCACCCGGGTGGCGGGTGACCACGCGCACCTCGCACCCGGCGTCGCGCAGCCGCGCGACCACGGGCCGCCCCAGCCTTCCGGTGCCGCCAATTACCAGAATCCTCGCTGTCATGGCTCCTCCTGATCAGGGGGCTGATCCGCCCGTCAAATTGGCTCGATCTCGCGGGTCTACCCTTCAGACACGCCGGGAAGGAGCGATGTGACCGATGGCTGACCAGGATTGGCTGGCGGATCGATTCGAGGAACAGCGGGCCCATCTGCGCTCGGTGGCATACCGGATGCTGGGGTCGCTCACCGAGGCCGACGATGCGGTCCAGGACGCCTGGCTGCGACTCAGCCGCAGCGGCGCCGGCGAGGTGGAGAACCTCCAGGCGTGGCTGACCACGGTCGTCGCCCGTGTCTGCCTCAATGCCCTGCGCTCCCGCAACGTGCGCCGCGAGGAGGCGCTCCCCGTGCACGTGCCGGATCCGGTCGTCGCCTCACCGGAGGAGCAGGCGATACTCGCCGACTCGGTCGGGCTCGCCCTGCTCGTCGTGCTCGACACGCTGACCCCTGCGGAGCGTCTCGCGTTCGTGCTCCACGACATGTTCCAGCTGCCCTTCGAGGCGATCGCCCCGATGGTGGGGCGCACGCCCGTGGCCACGAGGCAGCTCGCCAGCCGGGCGCGTCGGCGGATCACAGGCGCGGATGTGCCCGCTCCGGACACCGACCTCGCCCGCCAGCACAAGGTGGTCGATGCCTTCTTCCAGGCAGCCCGCGCGGGCGACTTCGACGCCCTGGTCGCGTTGCTCGACCCGGCGGTGGTGCTGCGGCTCGACGCCGGCGCGGCGCCCTCCTCCGCCTCCATGGTGCGCAGCGGCGCGGCGGTGGTGGCCCGGCAGGCGCTGCGAGGTCTGCGCTCCGCTCTCCCTGGCGCGGAGATCCGGCCCGCGGTCGTGAACGGCGCCGCCGGCGTGGTGGTCACCGTGGGCGGACGGCCGGTCACCGTGATGGGCTTCACCGTCGCCGGTGGCCGGATCGTCGAGATCGATGCCATCGCCGATCCGGAGCGCGTCGCGAGGCTTGCCACCACCGGCTTCGCCGGCGAGTAGACGCAGGAGGCTGCGACGTCCGCAGCCCGGCCAGCCCCCCGGGCTATCCGCCGCCGTTCAGGATCGCCCCCAGGTCGAAGGGGTGGGGCGGCAGCAGCTGGTCATACCCGCACTCGCCGGCGGCCTTGTCGGGGCGCCAGCGCAGGAAGCGGGAGGCGTGGCGGAAGCGGTTGCCCTGGAGGTGGTCGAATGCGACCTCGCAGACCAGCTCGGGGCGCACGGCCACCCAGTCGGCGTCCCGTCCCCTCGTCCATCGCGACGGCCCGCCCGGCGTCCGCCCCGCGCCGAAGGAGGTGCCGCCCTCCAGGGGCCGCAGCCGGGCGAGCAGGTCGCGGCGCTCGGCGGCCGAGAACGAGGAGGTGTGGCCGACGTGGTGGAGGACCCCGTCGCCGTCGTACAGGCCGAGCAGGAGGGATGCCACCGCCTCGACCTTGAGGTCCTTCCGGTACCCCCCGACCACGCAGTCGACGGTGCGGAGATGCTTGACCTTGATCCAGCCGCGATCGCCGCTCCGGTATGTCGAGTCGAGCGGCTTGGCGACCACCCCGTCGCAGCCGGCTCCCTCGAACCGTTCGAACCAGGTGGCCGCCTCCTCGGGATCGGTGGTCTGGGGGGTCAGCGCGACCCGGGGGTTGGGGATGAGCACCGCCCCGAGGCGGCGGGCCCGCTCCTGGAGGGGCTGATCGCGGAGATCCTCCTCCCCCACCGCCAGCAGGTCGAAGGCGATGAAGGTCGCCGGGCTGTCGGCGGCGAGCATCCGCACCCGGGACGCGGCGGGATGGAGGCGGAGCTGGAGGGCGTCGAAGTCGAGACCGCGCGGGCCGGCGATGACGATCTCGCCGTCGGCCACCGCCATCTCCGGGAGAGCGGCGCGCAGGGGGTCGAGCAGCTCCGGGAAGTAGCGCTGGAGAGGGAGGCTGTTGCGGCTCTCCAGGTGGATTGAATCGCCCTCGCGGAAGACGATGCAGCGGAAGCCGTCCCACTTCGGCTCGTACACGAGGCCGGGAGTTGCCGGGATCTCGACCTCGGAGCGGCAGAGCATGGGCTGGAGGGGAGGGTGGAGTGCGGGCATCGGGCCGATCGTACGGCAGGGGTGGCGCGATGCCCAGCGGCCGGGTGACCGGCGCGGGTCAGCAGCGGTCGACCGCCTCCCGGGTTCCCCCCGCCGCGGCGGGAAGGAGACCGGCCACCAGACGGCGGAGGGAGCAGGCGGTGTCGCTGAGCGCCGGCAGGCGGGTTGCGCCAACGCTCACGTACACGGTGGACCCGCAGGCCCATTCCGACACCATGTAGCTGGGGCGGGAGCTGAAGGACGGCGGCTCGAAGGTGATCGTGAAGAGGAGGGAGTCCTCGGCGCAGAACGACTCCGGCGCGACGGGGAGACCGTTGACAGCGGCGGCCAGCCGGGCGCTGTCCGCCTCGCCGAGCTCCACGTTCACCGGACCGCTGGAGGGGTTCATGTCAGAGAGGGTCGTGTAGCCGGTCAGCTGCGCGATCGCCTGGGGAGGGATCATCTCGGTCCCCGACCGGTCGGGCACCCATACGACCTCAGCGTCGATGCGGAGCACGTAGCCGCCGCCAGGGGCATCGGTGCTCTCGTAGATGAGCTGGGCCCAGTGCTCGTTGGGTCCCGAGGTGGGAAGGGAGACGGCGAACCCGCTCGTCATGCCCTGAGGCCCATTTCCGCTGTTGCCCCCCGCATAGCTGCTGCCGGCAGGCAGGCGGGCGAGCACATAGCGGTCGAGGGAGCCGCTCCCATCCGGCGCGGCGGGTTCCCCCACCAGGTAGAGCTGGTGCAGGTCGATGAGGCCGCTGATGGCGACGGTCTGGACCGAGTTGAGGTCCGCCGGAGGCTGAGCCGTCCAGGCCTGCTCACCGGGAGGGATGGGGGCCGAGTCCAGCACCTGGATGGCGTACTGGTCTGCGGACGCCGGCGGGGCGGCCGCGGGTGTCGTGCGGGCGAACCCGGTCGCAGTGGTGGGCGCACCGGCGGTGGTCAGCACGGCGGGGAGGAAGGCGAGCGCCATGACCACGGCGACGCACGCGGTGACGATCCTGCGCCCCTGCACGTCCATTCAACGCGCAAGCATGGCAGCGAGTTCCCCGGGACGCCGGGTGGCGGCAGGTTCCCCGGATTGCCTGCTGGCATCAGGTTCCCCGGCTTGCCGCCGGAGCCTCGACCGTGGGGGGCCTCCGGGCTGGGCTCAGCCGGTGAACGCTCCCCCGCCGGCCGGCGTCCGCAGCCGGATCAGGTTGACGACCTCGGCACCGCCTCGGACGCGCTCGATCACCTCGCTGGCGCGGCGGATCTGCTCCAGCGAGCCCACCTCGCCGCGCACGGTGAGGGTGCCGTCATCGCCGGCGATCACCCGGAGCCCGAACCCGTCCGCGCCCAGCTCGTCGAGCAGGGCGTCGGCGATCTCTGCCCGGAGCTCGGCGGCCCCAGCTCTGCCCCGTCGGCGGCGGGTGCCGACCAGGGAGGTGACGTTCGAACCCTCGCGGACGAGCCGCTCCCCGCCGCGTCGGACCGCCTCCCGGCGGTCCGCCCCCTTGCGCGGGTGCAGGAAGAAGGCGGCGCCCGCGGCGGCGATCGCTCCGAGGCCGACGATGCGTGCGCGCTTCTTCATCCGCTCAATGGAGGTCGATGGCTGGGCCGGTGACGGCGAACGGGAGGTGGCCGGCGGCGCCGAACAGGGCAAAGAGGGCGAGCGCCGCGCCGAGCAGGGTCACGTTGCGGAGAAAGCTGCCCTGCTGGATGCGCCGGGTCGCCGGGTCCGCGAAGTTCCAGAAGGGGTGGAAGAGCAGCGCGGCGGGCGCCAGGAAGGCGGCGATCATGAGCGCTCCCAGGTCCGCCCAGATGCCGGCGACGATCGAGACCGCCGCCAGGAGCAGGTAGATCCCGGTGGGGACACCGGCCAGGAAGGCGATCGGCAGCTTGCCGTGGGCGATCCCCACGTACTGGGGATGACGCCGCATGTGACCCCACGCCGAGAAGGCGAAGAGGGAGCTGAAGAGCAGCCGTCCGACCAGCAGGAAGATCCCGCCCAGCGTGTCCATGCCCCGATTGTCCCTCTCGGGGGTCGCAGCATGCCGCGCTCGCGAGATGGGAGCCGCGCCGCGCGGCTCCCCCGGGTCACTCCGTGGCCGCGAGCTCCTTGGTGAAGAAGATGCAGGGGAATCCCCACACCTGACCGCGACCGCTCTCGGTGAAGCCCTCAGCACGGTAGAGGGCGACGGCCGCGACCTGGCCCTCGGTGGTGTCCAGGACCATGCGGTGGTACCCGAGATCGATCGCCCGCTCCTCGAGGCGGCGCAGGAGGAGGCGCCCGAAGCCACGCCGTTGCACGTCGGGGTGCACCCGCATCCGCTTGACCTCGGCGGTCGCGTCCTCATGCCACCGCAGGGCGGCCATGGCCACGATACGGCCGTCGAGGAGGCCCACCAGGAACTCTCCCCGGCCGTCGAGGTAGACCTCGGAGACGTGGTGGAGGTCGTCGTCCCACACGCCGTTTCCGGCGTGAGCCCCGACCGCGCGCAGGGCGAGGTTGTGCAGCTCCCAGACGGCGTCGTGATCGCCGTCGCGGTAGCGGCGGATCAGCAACTCGGTCTCCGCCGCCTCGGCTCCGTGTGGGTGGGGGTTCTCGATACCGCCCACGCTACGCCGTGAGGTGCCGGTCGACGAAGGCGAAGATGCGCGCGCGGGCGTCGAGCGCGGACGGCTCGTGGTAACCGTGCGTCACCGTCCTGCCGGCCAGCCGGAGGAGGAGCGGGATGCGGTCACCGCTCAGTTCCGCTCCGCCGTGGACGTGCCCAGCTCGCGGGCGATCTCCCCCGCCCAGCCCTCGATCGCGGGCCAATCGCGGAAGTCGCCCTCCGGCATGAGCTGGCGCATCGCGGGCGCGGTGCGCATGAGCCGCTCCGTCCGCCCAAGTCGGCTGGGGTCGAGGCCGCCCAAGAAGACGCGCAGGTCGCGCGGCTTCAGGATGTTCCGGAACTCGGCGAACTGCTTGGGCTCGGAGGCCTCGAGGATGTCCCTTCCCTTGGGGTCGGTGGTTGCCGTCCCCAGCGGGCCGCTGCTGAACAGCCAGAGGGGCCGGGCGGCGAGGGCGTCCCGG
>DNAU01000129.1:22117-22282 GCA_003491925.1 Chloroflexota bacterium | reverse complement strand
CCGGGCCGAAGTTCAACGCCCTGTTAGGGGGCCCGGTCAGACCCGGTCGCCGCACGCCGCAGCGGCCGCGGCCGTTCCGGGTCAGGCCCGCGGGAAAGCCCTATATTTCGAGCCAGGCCCCCGTAGCTCAGTGGATAGAGCAGAGGTTTCCTAAACCTTGTGCGC
>DNAU01000129.1:20431-22043 GCA_003491925.1 Chloroflexota bacterium | reverse complement strand
GGTTCGATTCCGGCCGGGGGTACTTGACTCTTTGGCTTTCGGGCTGACCTAACGCCGCCTATCCGCTACCTGTCAGGTACGAGGACGTTGGGATGACGCGGGCTGATCTGGCCCGGCGAGAGCCGACCGGGCCAGGCACGCGACTAGGAACGCGATTCTCAGCCCTTTCTCAACGGCGATTCAGTACGCTACGGGCAACTCAAAGCCTGCTCCGACTGGGGCCCGGGCGGGGTGAGAAGGGGGGACACCATGAGGCTCAGGGCACTCTTCGCCGCAGCCGCAGCGGGAGCCGCGATGGCAGCCACGGCGCTGGCGCCGCAGATCGCCTCAGCAGCGCCAGCCTTTGCCACCGTGGGCAGCGTCAGCATCACGCCGAACCCGGTGGCACCGGAAGGATCACTCCACGCCGGGCAGGCGGTGGAGCTCACCGTGACTGCGTCCACTACATCGGGAGCGCCAGACCCGTTCGCCTACGTGTGGGTTCAGGTTGGGTGGGTCGTAGAGGGTGTGGGTCCCAAGGCTGTGGGTCTCACAGGCACCCTCACGACGTCATCGCCGTGTCTCGCCAAAGTCCAGGTCGGATTGGCCAAATTCCACCAGTTCGGGTGCAAGTATCAGGTTAACAAGGTCGGGCAGCTTGCCATGACGTACACCGCCGGCAGCCCACTCCACGCGGCCTACGCGCAAGACTACGAGGACTACATCTACGCGAGTCGCTTCAGTGACCCCGGCGTGCTTGGCTCACCCTGGACGATGGCGCCCTACGAGTACTGAGGTCGTCCCTGAGCGGGGTATCCGTCCCCTGACCTGGCAACGAGGCTCGCCGGCAGAGGACGAAAGGGGCGTTGCGGGTGCGGGTTAGCGGTCAGGGCGGGTTGGCACACTGAGCCCCTCACCGCCGTAGGTGGCGCGTCCCTGGTCGTCAACGTCGATCCGGCCCTCCGGGATGAGACAGAACTCGTTCCCCTCCGGGTCGGCCATCACGAGGAAGCCTCCGGCCTCGTACCCCTCGGCACGACGGCCGCCCAGCTGTTCGACACGCCGCCGCTCGGCCATGAGGTCCGGCGTCGCCAGGTCGAGGTGCAGACGGTTCTTGACGATCTTCGGGTCAGCAACCTGCTGGAAGCCCATCCCCAGCCCCTCCTCCCGGCTGAGCCAGACGTACGGGCCCGTCCTGGCAACGACAGCTCTCCCCAGCAGCGCCCCCCAGAACGAGGCCAGGCGTTCCGGGTCGTTGCAGTCGATGATCACGTGCGAGACCGCCGCCGAGGATCCACCCACCCCGCGATCGTAGCCGCGCGGTCTGCCCGCGCCCCCGGCACTGCTCCCCCACATGCGTCGGCCCGCCGCCACCGCCAGGCGTGCCAACCGCCCCTACACGCCGGCCCACCCCTCGCGCAGCGTCCCCCGTCCAGGGCACAATCCCCGGCCATGAGCGTCGAGGTCCGGCCCGCCATCGTCGCCGACGTCCCGGCGCTCCTCGACCTCTACGCACAGCTCTCCGAGGGCTTCGGCGACGGACCGGAGCTGAGCGTCGCGGAGGGGGAGGCGATCTTCCGGGGAATCGCCGCGCAACCCGACCGCACCCTGCTCACCGCGACCGTGGACGGTG
>DNAU01000129.1:17107-20404 GCA_003491925.1 Chloroflexota bacterium | reverse complement strand
CCGTGGACGGTGCCGTCGCCGGGACCGTCGACCTGCTCGTGGTCAGGCCCAGCCTGACCCACCACGGCCGCCCCTGGGCGGCGGTCGAGAACGTCGTGGTCGGCCGTGACTTCCGCCGCCACGGGGTCGGCCGGGCGCTGATGGAGGAGGCGGCGCAGCGGGCCCGGGAGGCGGGCTGCCACCGGCTCCAGCTCCTCTCCCGGGTCCAGCGCACCGAGGCCCAGGCCTTCTACCGGGCGATCGGCATGGAGGCCAGCGCCCAGGGCTTCCGGCTCAACTTCGACGATCGGTCCGATTCCTCGCCCCAAGATGCCCCCTGAGGGAAGATTTGTCTGCGAGAATCGTCACCCTCGCCACCTCAACTCCGAGGGCGGATCGGCCGCTCCATTGGAGGTCCCCCGATCATGGCCACTGAAGACAAGCAACGTATCCTCGACTGGTGCGGCGCCGATAGCGACGTCCGGTACGTGCGGGAGGGGGCCGACCCGGGTGCCGACTTCAGCCTGGTGCTGGAGAGCATGGGCACCGAGCTGACCGCCACCCTCGCGAGTGGAAGCGATCGGATCGTCCTGCGCAACGTGGTCGACGTGGCCCAGGCCGCCCAGCCCGCGGGAAGCGGCGACCTCGTCGCCGACCTGACCGACCTGGAGGAGCGGCGGCCCGGTCCGGTGACCGTCGTTCTCGAGCCGACCGGGGAAGCGGTCGCAGTCAGCACCTGGGTCGTGAGCGACGGGCTCACCAAGCACAGCTTCCTGACCGCTGTCAGCGACGCCATCCGCACCCGGGGGGCGGTGCTGCGGCTCGCCGGCCTGCCCGCGGATCTGCCCGCCGTCGAGGCGGCCGGAACGGTGGCCGCGCCCGAGGAGCACGAGCTCCCCGAGGTCTCCCTCGCGGGTGCCTCCACCGAGGCCGTCCCCGAGGCGGCAGCCGTCTCCGAGCCGGCGCCGACCTCGGAGCCGTCGCCCTGGGCCTGGACACCCGCCCCCTCCACCTCCGTCTACAGCGCGGCCGAGGACGTGGCGCCGGCGACCACCTACGGCGCCGCGGAGGATGCCGGCCCCGTGCCCGCGAGCGAGGCGCCGGAGGAAGCGCCGGTCTCCGAAGCCGAGCCCACCGCCGAGACCCCGGTCGCGGAGCCGGCCGCCGAGACGCCCAGCGTCGAGGAGCCGGTGTCGGCCTTCAGCGCCTGGGGAGCAGCGACGTCCGCGCCGGAGGAGCCGGAGCCGGAGCCCGAGCCCGTCGCCACGACCAAGCCCGCCGAGGAGCAGGCGCCGGCCTTCAGCTCGTGGGGCTCGCCGGAGCCCACGCCCGCGCTGGCGGAGCCGGTCGCCGAGATGCCCGCTGCGGGCGAGGAGCCAGTGCCCACCTACAGCTCCTGGGGCTCGTCGGCGCTGACGCCCGAGCAGCCCGCGGCGGAGGCCGAGCCGGTGCCCGAGGCCACCCTGCCCGGCGTCGAGCACGAGGCGGCGACGCCCAGCCCGTGGGCGACGTCGGAGGCGATCAGCGAAGAGGCGGCCCCGGAGACCACCCCGGCCGGCACCGAGGAGCAGCCCGCGGCGGTCAGCCCGTGGGCGTCGCCGACCACGCCCAGCTTCGAGACGGTCACCTCACCCAGCCAGGGCTACCAGCCCGAGGCAACGCCCGCCGGCTTCGAGGCCACCCCGAGCCCGGTCGGCCCGCTCGGTGGGTATTCCGCCGGCGGCTCCGGACAGGGCTACGGCCAGCCGTACACGCCGGAGACGGCGGCGGCCCCCGTGCCGGCGCCCGCTCCCGTCCAGCCGGCCTGGACCCCCAGCCATCGGGTCCCGCCCCAGGGGATGCAGGCGTGGGCCGCCCCCGACCCCGCGGGTGCGGTGATCGCCACTCTCGGCGGCCACCTTCCGGTGCAGGTCACCGAGGTCCGGGGGGCCTGGGCACACGTGCTCTGCTCCAATGGCTGGACCGGTTGGGTCGACGACCGCCTGCTCATCGTCGAAGCGTGACCCGGGCCCGGTCGGCGGGCGTGCACGTCGGGGAGGGCGTCCGTGCGCTTGCGCACGGGCGCGCCCGGCGCGGCCCCCTGGGGTGACCGCGGCATGGAGGTCAGGGCAGAGGTGATCGGGAGCCTCTGGAGGATCGTGGTCGAGGTGGGCCAGCGGGTCGAGGAGGACGAGACCATCCTGGTCCTCGAGTCCATGAAGATGGAGATCCCGGTGACCAGCCCGATCGGGGGGACCGTGACCGCGATCCTGGCCAGCCGGGGTGAGGTGGTCCAGGAGGGACAGACGGTGGCCATCGTCGAGTAGCCCGACCGGCTCTCGGTCGGTACCGCCTGCCCAGAATGGGAGGGTGGCGACCACCATCACCCCCGACCCCGCCACCCCGGCCCGCCGGGATCGGTGGGCGCGGCTCAAATCCTCCACCCTGGTCCGGGTGGTCCAGGCCTACGGCTCCACCCAGAGCGGCAACAACGCGTCGGGCCTCGCCTTCAACGCCTTCATGGCGATGTTCCCGATGATCCTCGGTGCCCTCGCGGTCATCGGCCTGGTGCTGGGCAGCCCCGGCATCCGGCGCCAGGCCCAGTCGCTCGTTCTCCGCACCTTTCCCGGCCGGAGCGGCGCCGAGCTCAGCGCGGTGGTCACCAACGACCTGCGCCATTACGCCGGGCTGCTCGGCATCGTCGGCATCCTCGGGCTGCTCTGGGGATGCACCAACTTCTTCGCCTCGCTGGAGTTCTGCCTGGGGCGGATCTTCGACATCGGCCAGCGCGGTTTCCTGCGCCAGCGGGCGATGGGCGCGGTGATGATGCTGGCCCTGGTGGCCGCCCTGCTGGTCGCGATCGGCGCCACCACGCTGATGAACCTGGTGCCGGTGATGGCCGGGCTCGGGCCATTGGCCGGCTTTCTCGCCATGGCTCTGCTGATGCTGGTGATCTACCGGCTCGTCCCCAACCGCACCTTCCGCCTTCGCGAGCTCTGGCCGGGGGCGGTGCTCGCGGGACTGCTGATCGAGCTGATCACGCTGCTCTTCCCCCTCTACGCCAAGCTGGCCCACGGCTTCGACACCTACGGGCAGAGCCTAGCCCTCTTCTTCCTGCTGGCCACCTGGCTCGCCTTCCTGTCTCAATTCATCCTCATCGGCGCCGTCTGGAACCGCGTGCGGCTGGGGGAGAAGTTCACGGCGTCGGGGCTGCTGGCCTCCCTCCCCACGACGGCAAGCTCCGACTCCTCGTCGTCGGCGGCGGCCTCGCCGTCCACGGCGGCGCCCTCCCCCTCCGCTGCAGCGTCCTCGCCCACGACGGCGTCCTCCCCCTCCACG
>DNAU01000129.1:9120-17002 GCA_003491925.1 Chloroflexota bacterium | reverse complement strand
CCTCCCCCGACTCCGCCGGCCACGAAGCGGTCGCGGCCGGACGGAAGACCCCGGGAGGTGCCAGGATCAGCGCCGGCGTGGCCGCGAGCCCCCACCGCTCGCCGGGGCGGGCGCGCCCCTCGGAGACCAACCCCCCACCGTGAGCGCCGGCTACGACACCCAGCGGGTTACCACCGCCGACAACGTCGGCATCAACTTCCGCGTCGCCGGGCTCGCCACCCGGTTCGCCGCCGCCCTCCTCGACGGTCTCCTCCTGCTGATCCTCCTCTTCGTCGCCACCGTCTTGATCGGCGCCATCGCCGACGCCCTGGCGGGGACCACGACCGGCAACTCCGCCGACGAGATCCTCAGCCTCGCCGGCCTGCTGCTGGCCGCCTGCCTGGTCCTGATCGCGATCCTCTCCTTCACGATCGCCCAGGCGGTGAGCGGAGGCCGGACCCCCGGGAAGGCCGCCATGGGGCTCCGGGTGATCCGCATCGACGGGGGGACGGCGAACCTCGGCGCCTACTTCCTGCGCAGCGCCGCCTACATCCCCGACCTGCTGCTCGCGCTGGGGCCGATCCTCATGTTCTTCCACCCACAGTCCCGGCGCCTCGGCGACCTCCTCGCCGGCACCGTAGTGGTGCGGGAGCGGACCCCGGTGACCCTGCAGGCGGCCACGGCGCCGTCCCCCGTCTATCTGAGGAGCAGCGATCCGGGTCCGGTGATCGACGGTCTGGGGAACCTGGGGGAGCGCGAGCTGAACGCCGTCCGCACCTTCCTCAGCCGGCCGGGCCTGCTGCCCGGCCAGCGGGCCGAGCTGGCGGGGCGGCTCGCCGGCCCTCTGCTCGAGCGGATGCACCTGGCCTTCGGCGCCCCGGAGCGGCTGTGGCCGCCCGAGCTGTTCCTGGAGCGGCTCTACCTCCAACTCGCCGCCCGGCTCCAGCCCGGAGACGGTGCCGGGGTCCTCCCCCCTCCCCCGTACGGCGGGATCGCCGGACGGCCCCCCTGGGCCCCATGAACCTGGAGGCCTTCACCGCCGGCCGCCAGGCCCGCTGGGCCGAGCTCGAGGCGCGCACCGCGACGCTAACGGGGAGCCGGCTGCGCGGCCTGCGCGCCTCGGACGTCGAGCGCTTCGCGATCCTCTACCGGCGGACCGCCAGCGACCTCGCCATCGCCCGGCGCGACTTCCCCGATCAGCCGATCACCGAGTACCTGAACTCGCTCTGCGGACGCGCCCACGTGCTGCTCAACCGGGGCTCGCCGCCCCGGCTCCGGAACGCACTCCGCTACTTCGCGACCGGCGCGCCGCGGGTCTTCCGGGCCAACGCCGGCTACTTCCTCGCCTCGCTGGCGCTCCTCCTCGCGGGCACGCTCGCCGGCTGGCTGGCCTATGACCTCCGGCCCGACCTGCGCGGACTGCTGGTGCCGAACTCGCTCTTCGCCGAGATGGCCCAGGGGAGCCCCGGCATCGGCGTGCCCCAGCCCTTCCTGGCCGCCCCCAGCATCTTTCTGCACAACATCGAGGTGGCGGTGATCGTCTTCATCCTCGGCATCTGCGCCGGCCTGCCCACCGCCTTCCTGATCGTCGTCCAGGGCTGGAGCCTCGGCACCCTGGGGGCGGCCATCCACGCCGGGGGTTACGACTACGCCTTCTGGTCGCTGATTGCCGCCCACGGGGTGCTGGAGCTGAGCGTCATCGTGACCGCCGGGGCCGCGGGGCTGCGTCTGGGCGACGCGCTGCTGCGGCCCGGGCTGCGCAGCCGGGCCGATTCGATCGCCCATGCGGGCGGGGACATGGTGGGACTGGCCGTCGCCACCATGCTGCTGCTGGTGATCGCCGGCACCCTGGAGGCTTTCGTCTCCCCCAGTGGGATGCCCGGCGCAGCCAAGATCGCGATCGGTCTCGGCGTGGGCGCCTGTTTCTATGCCTGGCTGCTCCTCGCCGGGCGCGGCCGGCCGGCCGTCCCCGCGCTCGACCTCGACGCGGCACCGCGCCCCCCGTCCACCGCGGGGGTCGACCTGGCGGCGCTCGGCTGATCGCCAGGTCCGCCCCCGGACCAGGTCAGGCCGTCGCGCCGGCGGCGGGCTGGGAGGCGTCCGCCGCTGCCATCCAGCGAGGCTGGGTCAGGCTGAACCAGTTCCCGGAGTCGTCCCGGAACACCGCCTCGATCCCATAGGGTCGGTCCGCCGGCTCCTGCAGGAAGACGACGCCGCGACGGGACAGCTCCTCATGGGTGCGGCGGCAGTCGTCGGTCATCAGCACTCCGCACCCGAACACGCCCTTGGCGACCAGCGACCGGAGCTGCTCGGCCGTCTCCGGGTCATGGCCCATGGCGCAGTCGGCGAGGATGATCTCCGGCTGCGGATGGCCTGGGATGCCGACCGTCAGCCAGCGGAAACCCGCTGGCGGTCGCGATAGGCGGTGGGCGAGCAGCCGACCAGCTCGCGGAACCTGGAGCTGAAGGAGCCGAGGCTCTGGAAGCCGACCATCAGGCAGATCTCGGTCACCGTCAGGTTCGCCGAACGAAGCAGGTCCTTGGCCCGCTCCACGCGGCGGCGGCTCATGTACGCGCCCGGCGTCTCCCCGAAGCAGGCGCGGAAGCTGCGGGCGAAGTGATGCCGCGACAGGCCGGCCGCGCCCGCCATGGCGTCGAGGTCGACCGGCTCGGCGTACTGCCGGTCGATGAGATCGCGGGCGCGCCGCAGCGCGGCGATGGATTCCGGACGCACCCGGAGATCGTAAGCGCGGGGCCCGCTGAGGGGAGCTCGAAGAGGCCTCGCGTAGACTGGCCTCATGGAGGTCGTTCGGATCCGCCCCCGCGGCTACTGCCACGGGGTGGTGGAGGCGATCCGGCTCGCCAAGCAGGTCGGTGCCGAGAAGCGCGGCGAGCCGGTGACCATGCTGGGCTACCTGGTCCACAACGAGCACGCCACCCGCGAGCTGGAGGAGGCCGGGGTCCGCCTGGTGGCCGAATCCGACCGCATGAAGGGCCTGGCCCAGATCACCGAGGGCACGGTCATCTTCACCGCCCACGGGATCTCTCCCCAGGTGGTGGACGCCGCCCGCGAGCGCGGGCTCACCATCGTCGACGCGACCTGCAGTGACGTGACCCGCACCCACGACCTGGTCCGGGAGCTGGCGGCCGGGGACTACCGGATCCTCTACATCGGCAAGCGGGGCCACCCCGAACCGGCGGGGGTGATGGGGGTGGCGCCAGACCGCACCACGCTGATTGAATCAATCGAGGAGGCCGACGCCCTCAACTTCCCCCCCGGGACGCGCCTGGCGGTGACCTGCCAGACCACCCTCTCGATGTGGGACACCCAGGCGATCATCGACCGCCTCGTGGAGCGCTTCCCCGAGATCGAGGTCCACAACGAGATCTGCCAGGCCACCCAGGAGCGGCAGGAGGCGGCGGTGCTGGCCGCCGACGACGTCGACTGCGTGGTGGTGGTGGGCAGCCCGCGGAGCAGCAACAGCCGGCGCCTCGCCCAGGTCGTCGAGGAGCTGGGGCACAAGCCCGCCCACCTGGTCGACACCGCCGCCGAGCTCCGGCCGGAGTGGTTCGAGGGTGTCCGGCGGGTGGGGGTCACCTCGGGAGCGTCGACACCGACCCATCTCACCCGCGAGGTGGTCGCCGCCCTGGAGGCGATGCCCGATCGGAACCCGGAGACCGCCGCGACCTGAGAGCCTGACCTCGACCGGCGTGGGCGGGCCGCCGCGGTCCGGCTACGAAGTGTTCACGAAGTCGCTCGCGGCGCCGGGGAGCGGCCTAATCTCCGGCCATGCGCTTCGGCAAACAGCGTCTCGGCACCCGCCTCGTGATCGCGCGGGTGGTCGCGTACTGCCAGGCGGCCGCCCTGGTCCTGGTGGCGGTCAACCTGCTCGAGATCCTCCTGATCGGCGGCACCAGCAGCGGGCTCTCGTTTCGGGGGGCATTCACCAGTACCCCGATCAGCGGGAACGGGACAGTCGTGGCCGCCTTCGCGCTCTTCGTCGTCGCTGTCCTCCTGATCGTCGCGGAGCAGCGGGCGGCGGGAAGCGGGGGCGCCCGCCCGACCCTGGCGGCGGCCGAGGTCATCTTCGCCGTCGGCTTCGTCGGGTTCGTGGCCGACGCGGCTGGGGGGTGGCTGTTCGGCCCTGCGGCCGCCCTCGTCGTCGTCGGCCTCCACTACTGGACGGAGCTGAGGGCGTACTTCTTCGCCGATGACACGGCGGCGACGGCGAGCGACAGCGCAACGCCGGCGAGCGCCACGCTGAGCACCGCGTTGGTGCCACCGAGTGCCGCGGCCGCAACCCCCGAGGCGACGGTCGCGCCACCGTTCACCCCGCTCGCGTCCCCCGGGCCGCCGGTCCCCACCGCCGGAGCGGGATCGCGCGAAACCGCCCCGCCGCATCTATAGTCGCGGAATAGAGCGACCCCAGCGGGCCGCCCCCTTTCGACCATCTGCCTGGGAGCGACTGTGATGCAACGACCGCCGGTTCCCGGCTCGGTCACGCTGGGCCGAGTCCTGCTCATCCTCGAGAGCGTCCTCTGGCTGCTCGCAGGGCTCGCCGTGGGTGGCTTCGGTGTGCTGGTGTTCACCGCGGTGGCGAACATCAACAACCGGCTGGCGCAGATCGGTTACACGGGCACGCCCTTCACCACGGCGGAGGCGGGCGCAGTCGGCGGCACCCTGGTGGTGGTCGGGGTGGTGATCCTCATCATCGCCATCATCGGCATCTGGTCGGGGGCGGCCATGGGCCGGCTCAGCGGGGGACCGCGCGCCACCGCCATCGTGCTCTCCTGCCTGGGCCTGGTCATCGGGATCTTAAGCGTCATCGGCGGGCTGCACCGGGGCGCGACGGTGACGACCGGCACGACCACCATCCGCGACACCCCGATCCCGGGGATCGTCATCCTGGCCGTCAACCTGGTGATCATCTGGTGCCTCGGCTTCGCCCGCAGCGCCCGGGCCGCGTTCCGCTCGCTGCCCACCGCCGCCTACCCGATGACGGCGCCGGCCGGGTACGGTCCGGCGGGGTACGGCACGGGGACGTACGGGTCGCCGGTGGCGGCACCGTTCGGCCAGATGGCGGTGCCGGGAGGCTCCTCGGCCGCCCCACCCACTCAGGCGAATGCCACCCAGAGCTTCCCGCCGCCCCCACCTCCGCCACCGCCGCCCCCGGGGGACCTGAGCTTTGCCGCGGCCTCCGCGCCACCCGAGACGGCTGCCGGCGTGCCGGCCGACCTGAGCTTTGCCACCCCCACGGCCCCGCTCGGGGCGCCGTCAGAGGTGCCGGAGCTGAGCTTCGACGCCCCCGCGCCGGAGGAGACGGCGTCGGACGTCCCCGCCAGCCTGGGCTTCGACCACCCGACCGGCACGATGCCAGCGGGACCGCCGGACGCTCCCCCGGCGGTGGATCGCGACCTTGCCGGCGAGATGGCGGCGGGCGTCCCGACCGACTACCCCCCGCCGCCTCCCGCACCCGAGTCGTAGCGCCCGGGGGTCGCCAGGCGGTGGCGACAGAAGGCTGACAGCGGCGTCACAGTGGGCGGCGGCGCGTCGCACCCGGCGGGCGTCCGCGTATATCGGCATCGATGCTTCAACCCCCGCCACGGGGCCAGTGGGGGCCGCCTTCGCCGTCAACCCCATCACCGCCCCCGCCGCCTGCTCCTGAGGTTGACGCTCATCCGGCGGTCACAGCCGTGAGCGGCGCTTCAGCTCCAGGTAGCGGTTGACCAGCCGGGGGGAGAGGCTCCGGGCGTCGGCGTCGAGGGTCTCGACCCCGCTCCGCCGGAGCAGCTCGAGGGTCTGCTCGCGATCGGCGACCAGACCGGTCGCCACCGCCCGCGCGTAGGTCGCAGCGGGATCGGCGGGCCGGGCCCGGGCGGTGTCCTCGAGGGCGGGGTCGCGGACGGTGATCACGAGGGGCAGGTGGCGGCGGCGCAGCCGGGCGCACTGGCGGACCAGGGCCTGGCCCTGGTCCGGGTCGAGCACGTCGGTGAAGATGACGACCAGCGCCCGCCGCCGCTGCCAGCGGCTCAGCTCGGCCAGCGCCTCGTCGTAGTCGGCCTCCACCTCGCCGGCCCGGAGCGGGCGGACCGCGTCCAGGAAGCGGCGCATCTGGAGCCGTCCGGGGCGGGCCGGGAGGGTGACCGTGACCCGGTCGGCGAAGGCGAAGAGCCCCACCCGGTCGCCGGTGGCGAGAGCGACGTGGATGAGCAGGAGGGCGGCGTTGATGGCGTGGTCCAGCTTGGTCAGCTCCCCGGCGCCGACCCCCATGAGCCGTCCGTGGTCGAGGCAGACGATGACCGGCTGAGCGCGCTCGGGGATCAGCTCGGTCGCCATCAGGCGCCCGGTGCGGGCGGTCGCCTTCCAGTTGATGAAGCGCTGGGGATCGTCCGGGACGGCCTCCCGGATCCGCTCGAACTCGGTGCCCTCGCCGGGCCGGCGCTGGGTCCGCACCCCCAGCTCGGCAAGCTGGCCCCGCCGCGCCAGCGCCTCGTAGATGCGGATCGCGGCCAGGTCGGCGTCGATCCGCACCGTCTCCCCGCCGCCGATGGAGGATTGGCGGAGCCCGAGGCCCCACGGGCCCGGGCAGCGCACCACGGTGGCGCCGAACCGCTCCTCACCCCTCCCGGCCGGCGTCACGGTGTAGCGGAGGGTGCCGGGAATCTCCAGGTGACCGATCGCCCCCGCGGCGGCGAGCCGGGGCGGGTGCTCATCGCGCACCGTCGCGGCGAGGAGCCGGGCCGGGCGCGCGGCCGCATCGACCGCGGGGCCCGGATGCCGTCCGCGCCGCCCTGCCGGCCGGCCCGCCCGGGGGCGGAGGCCGACGTGGACGGCGACCGGATTGGCCCGGCCCACGGAGAGGATGTCGTCGTGCTCGCGGGTGACCTGGAGGCGGTCCCGCCCGGGCGCACGCAGTGAGTCCGCGAGCACCACCGCGGCCGCGACCGCGATGGCGGCGATGCCGGGCAGCAGCAGGGCGGGGAAGGCGGAGCTGGCGGCCAGGGGGATCAGGGCGACCACTAGGAGCGCCGCCCCCCGCCGCGTCATGGCCGACGCTCGTTCCCGCCGATCCCGATGCCGGCTCGGCTCATCGGGGCACCGGAACCCGGTTGACCGCCCGCTCCACCGCCGGCGCCTCGCCGACACCCTGGATCTCCGCCTCCGGGCGCCGGATCAGGCGATGGCGGAGGGCGGGGATGCAGATGTCCTTCACGTCCTCGGGAGCCACGTAGTCGCGGCCGCGCAGCGCCGCCATGGCCTTGCCGCCCTGCAGAAGCGCGATCGCCCCGCGCGGGCTGGCCCCCAGCACCAGGTCGGGGCTGGTGCGGGTCGCCGCCACGATCTGGCCGATGTAGGCGACGATGGCATCGCTCACCGTCACCCTGGCGATCTCGGCACGCGCCGCGTCGACGGACGCCTGGGTGACCACCGGGACGATCCCGGCGGCCTGCAGGTCGTGGGGGTCGAAGCCGCGGTCGAAGCGCCGCAGCATCTCGGCCTCGGCGCTGCCCGACGGGATCGGCACCTCGAGCTTCAGGAAGAATCGGTCGAGCTGCGCCTCGGGGAGGGGGTACGTCCCCTCGTACTCGATCGGGTTCTGGGTGGCGACCACCAGGAAGCGCGGACCGAGCGGCATCCGCTGCCCGTCGCTGGTGACCTGACGCTCCTCCATCGCCTCGAGCAGGGCGGCCTGGGTCTTGGCGGGGGCACGGTTGATCTCGTCGGCGAGCAGGGTGTCCGTGAAGATGGGGCCGGGCCGGAACTCGAAGGTCCCACTCCCCGGACGGTAGACGTTGGTCCCGATGATGTCGGAGGGGAGCAGGTCGGGGGTGAACTGGACCCGCTTGAAGCGCGCGTCCATGGCCGCGGCCAGGCAGCGGGCCATCAGCGTCTTGGCGGTGCC
>DNAU01000129.1:8894-9067 GCA_003491925.1 Chloroflexota bacterium | reverse complement strand
CCTCGAGCAGCACGTGCCCGCCGCAGAGGATGGCGAGGAGCAGGCCGTCGATCACCGGCTGCTGGCCGACCACGGCGCGGCCGACCGTCTCCTGGAGGGTGGCGCGGAGGTCGGTGGCGGCGGGCATCGGGGGGCATTGTGGCAGCCAGCCGGAGAACCCGGGTGATGCGCGG
>DNAU01000129.1:5308-8870 GCA_003491925.1 Chloroflexota bacterium | reverse complement strand
GCCACGATCGGAGGGACGCGAGGAGGGCGCCTGCGTGGCCCCGCCGGCCGCCGGCTCAGCGGATGGTGGCGACCCCCCATTCGGCCTCGAGGGCGTCGACACGGCGGGCCAGCCCCAGCAGGTCGCCCTCGGTGGGGCGCCCGCCCGCGAGCTGGCGCGCCTGCTCCAGGAGGACGGCCGCGGCACGCGCCCGATCCTCCCCGAAGCCGGCGAGCGCGGCCACGAAGTCGGGGTCGGGGAGGCGGGGCTCGACGCCGGTCACCCGGCCCACGCGCAGCTTGAGCTCCTCCGCGTAGCGACCGGCCACCGCCCCCCGCTCGCGGCTGCGTGAGAGCAGGCGGCCCACCGCCTCGATGTGCTCGAGCACGCTGGGGACCCGGGCCGGGTCGCGCCGGGGGAGGGGACGGCCGAGCCGGCGGCCGCTGGTCACAAGGTAGGCGAGCACGACCAGCGCCGCGAGCAGGACGGCGGCGAGCAGGGGGCCCTGGAAGACGGCGGTGAGGCCCTGGTCGCCGGAGCCGGCGGTGCCGAGGTGATGGACCTCGTCGAAGCCGACCCGGTCGCCTCGGGCGCTCTCGACCAGTCCGAGGACGAAGGCGGCCGAGCCCCCGCGGCGGAGACCATCGTTGCTGAGCGGGTACTCGCTGCCCAGGAGGTAGAGGCGGCCGGCGCCGACCCGGACCGCCGCGGCCACCGGCGCCTGGGGGCCGCCGAGCAGGGGCACCAGGCTGCCGCCGCCGCCGGAGAACGTCCAGACGCTCCCGGAGGTGGCCTCTCCGGGGGCTGCGAGCGGCACGCTGGCGACCCCGGCGCTCCCCGGGAAGGGCTGGGTGGGAGTGGCGCTGGCGAGGTCGGAGGGCTGGGCCACGATCCCGAGCGGATCGAGCACCGCGGCCACCGATGCCGGGTCGGAGATGGCCAGGACCACCTCGCCACCGCCGTCCAGGAAGGAGGTGAGGGTGGCGTCGTCCCCGGCCGTGTACGCGTAGTCGTCCAGAGGGTCGGCGGAGATCAGGACGTCGGTCCCCCCCAGGTCGAATGCGGAGTAGATGCGGTGGACGCCGGCGCCGGTGGCCGGGAGCCAGTCGTAGAGGGCGAGGGTCCCGGCCCGCCCGTTGGCGGTGCTGGAGGGGTCGTCGTCGGCGCTCGACCCCGGACCGGCGATGACGATCACCGCCACCAGGACGGCGAGCACCACCACCAGGATGGCGACCGGGGTCACGCTGCTCCGCCTCATGAGGGGGGCTGCCTCCGGCCGGCGAGGCCGCGGATCGCCTGGCAGTGGCCTCGCACCTCCTCCCAGCGCTCGGCGTCGACGGGCGCTTCCGAGTACCAGGCGCGGTCGAATCCGGCCGCGGCCGGGGTGAGCTGCGCGGTCAGCTCAGGGTCACCGCGGGCACGGGCCAGCAGCTCGGGCGTGGTCCACGCGGGCTGCACCGGGAGGCGTCCGCGCTGGACCAGGCTCACCAGGGCACTGCGGAACGCGTGCCGGATCGCGGTGCGGAAGTCACCACCCTCGGAGGCGGCGAGCGCCCGGCTCCACTCACGCTCGGCGTCCACCTCGGGCGGCGCGGCTGGCGGGGCGGCCCGCGTCTCTCGCCCTGAGGCTGTGACCTGGCGGATGCGCCAGACCGCGATGGCGGCGACGATGCCGAGCAGCAGGGCCGCGAGGATCCCCGCGCCGAGCGGCCCGAGAGCGCCGAGAACGCCGCCCAGGGCGTTGCCCACAGCGTCGATGAGCTGCTGCAGCCAGTTGGGGGACGACGGCTGGTCGAGGTTGGCGAGGGCCGGGGAGGCGTAAACCCGGGAGAGCGCCTGGCGGTCGGAGGCGGTGAGGCCGCCACAGCCCGACCCCTGGGAGCTCTGGAGAGTCGCGGCGGTGGTGGCGAGGAGCCGCTCGGCGCCGGTGACGTCGCCGCTCTCCAAGTCGGCGATGACCGGGGCGAGCGCCGAGGACGCCTGGTCGGCGGAGCCGAGCGCCTGGAGCCGGTCCACCACCGCCGGGATCGACGCGCCGGCCTCCAGCTCGCCGCGCACCTGGACGAGCTGGGCGAGGTAGTCCCCGCCGCAGCCGGCGGCCGCCACCGGAACGCGGCTCAACGACAGGACGGTCGCGGCGGCCAGCAGCGGCAGCAGCAGGAGCGGGCGGCGGGGGCCGGCCATCACAGCTCAGATCGACTGGGCGAGCATCTCGATGTCGAAGGCCTCGCGACGGATCCGGATGTCGTAGTAGACGAGGGTGAGGAGGATGAGGATGAAGGGCGAGGTGAAGATGTCGATGACCCCCGAGATCAGCACCTGGATCGACGACTGGGTGATCGCGGGTGCCGCGCCGACGA
Organism: Chloroflexota bacterium; assembly: GCA_003491925.1. Lineage (GTDB taxonomy): Bacteria > Chloroflexota > Dormibacteria > Aeolococcales > Aeolococcaceae > Changshengia. Next base: position 6,531 of record DNAU01000129.1, on the reverse strand, counting down.
TCAGCTCCGCGACCTCGTTCAGGATCCCGCTCAGGATCCCGCTCACCACGACGATGACGAGGTAGAAGAGGAAGATCCGCCAGAACGACCCGGAGGTCAGCCGCCAGCTGCGCCGGAACGCGGCGAGCGGGGAGAGCCGCTCCAGGATGACGGTCTGGATGCCGAGGCACATCTTGATCAGGACAAAGAAGACAAAAACAATCCAGGCGATGAGGACCAGCACGAGCAGGCCGGCGCCCGCGACGCCACCGACCACGATGGCCAGGCCGCCGGCCAGCACCAGGGGGAGGACGGCGACCGCCAGCTCGAGCACGACGTAACCGATCAGGCTGGCGATGCGGCGCATAGCGGTGCTCAGGCCCGCCCCGACCCCGGTGGGACGGTCGAGGTACTCGTCGCTGACCACCCGGATGACCGCGCCCTGGGCGAGCGGCATCAGCAGGATGTAGTAGCCGAGGGTGATCGCCAGGACGACGAGCAGGGCGGCGGTCAGCGTGCCCAGCTCGTTGAGGGCCCCCGCCGAGGTGACCGGCTGGGGCTGGGCGGAGATGGCGCTGATGGTCGCGAAGGGCGAGCGCTCCCCGAAGTACTCGACCGCGAGGTAGGGGAGCTGGAAGAGCGCGGTGATGGCGAGGATGGGCAGGAACTTCCGGCGGTAGACGGTGAAGGTGGAGTCGAGCAGCTCACCGAATGACTGGGCCCGGAACCGGCCCGAGCCGGTGACCGGGGGAGCCCAGGCCCAGGTGGGGAAGCCGGGTGGGCCGTGGCCGGGTGGCGGGCCGTAGCCGGGAGGCGGTCCGTAGCCGGGAGGCGGGCCGTAGCCCGGGGGTGGGCCGTAGCCGGCAGGGGGTGGACCGAAGCCCGCAGGGGGTGGACCGTGGCCGGTGGGCGAGCCGGGTCCGGGAGGCGGGGACGGTGGGTACGGCGGCGGGGCTGGCGCGCTTCCAGGATCGGGCACCGGCCCATTGTGGGTCACGCTCCAGGCGGTTCGGCGGCCTGCGTGCCAGGCTGTTGCAGGCGCCGCCGGGTGCGTCCCAGCGCTCAGGGAGGAGCCGGCGGTGGCGCGGTCAACGCCGCGGCAGCCGGCTCAGGGCGCCGACGAGCGACCCCGCGGGTCCGGGCTCGGCCGGCGCCGTCGGAAGGCCAGGGCCTGGAGCACGCGCTTCACGCCCGCGTTGTCCACCACCATCCGGGGCCGCTGCTTGCGGTCCCGGCGGCGGTTG
>DNAU01000129.1:0-5173 GCA_003491925.1 Chloroflexota bacterium | reverse complement strand
CGCGGAGCGCGAGCCGCTGTCGCGGCTGGAGATACCGGCGCCCGCGGCACGTGACATGCGGCCGGGGTCCACGTGCGGCAGGTCCCAGCAGGGGTTTGGCTGCCTGCCTCGACTAGACGGCCGCCGGCCGCAGCCCGTGGCCGCGATGCCCGATCAGCACCCGGACCCCGATGGCGGCCGCCACCGCGGTCACCGCGGCGGCACCGCCGATGACCGCGAACCCGCGGCCGTCGATCCGCCGCCAGAGATGGCGGCGGGCGACCAATGCGGCCTCCAGCCGGAGCAGGGACTCGGCGTAGATGCGGTCGTGGTCGGCGGGGGTGAGGCTCCACGCCCGGTAGGCGTCACCGATCTCCGTGGCCAAGTCGACCAGGCCGCGCAGCCCGGGCGAGAGGTCATCCAGACCGGCGCCGATCCGCTGCCGGTTCAAGGCGGCATCGAGCCGCTCGACGTCGTCCACCGCCTCCGGCATCTCCGGCACGCGGATCATGCCCGGCCCTCCGCGTGTTCGGGCGGCAGGATGGGCGGACCGGCCTGATGGCCCGGGCCGGCGGCCCCGGCGGCGCGGCGCGCACCGCCGTCGGGGAGCGGGGCTCCGAACCGCTTCCGCAGGGTGGTCAGGGCCCGGAAGGTGAGCAGCTTCACGGCTCCCTCGCTGCGGCCCATGATCTCGGCGATCTCGCGGTTGTGCATCTCGGCGGCGAAGCGCAGCGCCACCGCCTGGCGCTGGTCGTCGGGGAGCGCGCGCACCGCGGCCCGGACCTCCTCCGCGCGGTCCCGCCTCTCGATCTCGTCCGGAGGCGAGATGTCATCGCTGGCCATCGACGGGCTCAGCTCGATCCACCCCGGGCGGCGCCGCTGGCGCGCGACCAGGTTGGAGGCGACCCGGTAGAGCCACGACGAGTAGGGGACGCCGCGCCACTCGAAGCGCGGCAGCTCCTCCAATCCCTTGGCGAAGGTGGCGGCGGTCACGTCCTCGGCGAGCTCCCGGTTCCTGGTGAGGGTGTAGATGTAGGCGAAGATCTGGTCGACGTAGCGCTCGTACAGCGGCGCGAACGCCGCCTGATCGCGCTGCGCGGCCAGGATGAGCTGGCGCTCCTCCTCGAGCTCGGCATCGGTGCGACGGGCGATGTCAGCGCCTCCCTCGAGGCGGTGCCATCCAGCAGAAGCCGATCGGCGCGCGGCCGTTACGGACCGCCGGCCCCTCTCCACCAATGCCGGAAGCGGCGCCGGTGGGCACCGGCGCCAACGGGCCCCCCGCGCTCATCCCCGGAGCAGCTCGAGCCGGCGGCCGGCGTCCGCGAAGGCCGTGAGCGCCTGATCCAGCTCATCGGTCGTGTGGGTGGCGGTGACGATGGTCCGCACCCTGGCCCGGCCCCGGGGCACGGTCGGGAAGCCGATCCCCTGGGCAAAGACGCCCCGCTCCATGAGCAGGTCGGAGAGTCGCATCGCGGTCCCGGCCTCGCCGCACATCACCGGGGTGATCGGGGTCTCGCTGGTGCCGATGTCGAAGCCGAGTTCGCGCAGCCCCTGCTTGAAGTGCCGGGTGTTCGCCCACAGCCGCTCGATCAGCTCCGGCTCGGACTCCAGGACGTCGAGCGCGGCGATGCAGGAGAGCGCCACCGCGGGCGGATGGCTGGAGGAGAAGAGGAAGGGCCGGGCCTTGTGGATGAGGTGGTCGCGCACGGTCTGGCTGGCCGCCACGTAGCCGCCGACCACCCCGACCGCCTTGGAGAGGGTGCCGATGTTGAGCGCCACCCGGCCGTGGAGCCCGAAGTGGTCAGTGGTCCCCCGGCCGTGGTCGCCGAGCACCCCGGTGGCGTGGGCGTCGTCGACCATCACCGCCGCCCCGTACCGCTCGGCACGCTCCACCAGCCCGGGGAGCGGGGCGATGTCGCCGTCCATGGAGAAGACGCCGTCGGTGACCAGGAGGATGCGCCGGTATCCCTTGGCCCGCGCCGCGGCCAGGGCGCGCTCGGCGTCGTCGAGGTCGCAATGCTCGTAGAGGAGGCGATCGGCCTTGGTGAGCCGGATCCCGTCGATGATCGAGGCGTGGTTGAGCTTGTCGCTCACCACCACGTCACCCTCCTCGAGCAGGGCGCTGAGGACGCCGACGTTGACCGTGTACCCGCTCTGGAAGCAGAGTGCGGCCTCGGTCCGCTTGAAGGCGGCGAGCCGCGTCTCGAGCTGCTCGTGGACCGTCTGGGTGCCCGCGATGGTGCGCACGGCGCCGGTGCCGGCGCCCCACTTCCGCGCCCCCTCGACGGCGGCCTCGATCAGGCGGGGGTGGGTGTTGAGGCCGAGATAATTGTTGCTGCTCAGGTTGATGAGCTCCCTGCCGCCGATGACCACGTCGTGCCCCTGCGGGGACTCGAGGACCCGGAGCGGCCGGAAGAGACCCTCCTCGCGGAGCCGGTCGAGGTCCTCGGCGAGCGACCGGTCGAGGGCCTGGACGGCGTCGGACCGCGGGGGTGTCGTGGTCATGGCCTGAGCGACACCTTGCCACAGCGCCCTGACTTGATGAGCGCGATCGCCTCGCCGATGTCGGCCATCGCGAAGTGGTGGGTAATCAGAGCTGACGCGTCGATCGCGCCGGAGTGGAGATGGGCGGAAGTCTCCTCCCAGGTGGCGTAGAGGCGACGTCCGGTGACCCCGAAGAGGGTGACCCCGCGCATCACGACGTCCTGGGAGAGATCGAGGGTCGAGGGGGCGTCGCCGATCCCGAGCAGGGAGACCCACCCTCCGGATCGGACCAATCGGGTGGCCGCGACCACCGCCACCGGCGCTCCGCTCATCTCCAGAGCGCAGTCCACCTCGCCACCCGCGGCCCGGCGGACCTCGGCCTCGGCGCTCCCCTCTCCGGACTGGACCAGGACGTCGGCGCCCATCCGCTCGGCCAGCTCCAGGCGATAGCGGTTGGGCTCGACCGCGATCACCCGCGCCGCCCCCCTGGCCTTGGCGACGGCCACCGCGGCGCAGCCGATCGGACCGCAGCCGAAGACGGCGACGGTGACACCCGCCAGCTCCCCGTAGGAGCAGGCGTGGACCGCGTTGCCGAAGGGCTCCATCGCGGCTGCGACCTCCGGGGCCACCTCGGGGCCGACCGGCCAGACGTTGCCGGACGGGAGCGCCACCAGGGTGGCGAATCCGCCGTCGGCGTCGACCCCGATGATCCGGGTGTTGGCGCAGACATGGAAGTCGCCGCGGAGACACTCGGGGCAGCGGTGGCAAACGAGGTGGGATTCGACCGCGACCCGGTCGCCGACCCGCACCCGGCCGTCCACCCCCTCGCCGAGCGCCACCACCTCGCCGCAGATCTCGTGGCCCATGACCCGGGGCAGGTGGACCCGCGCCTGGGCCCAGGGGTTCCAGTCGTAGAGGTGGATGTCGGTGCCGCAGATCGAGGCGGCGACGACCTTCAGCAGGACCTCGCCAGGACCGGCGGACGGCTCCTCCACGTCGGTGATGGCGATGCCGGGCCGGGGGGAGTCCTTGATGACAGCGCGCACGGCGGTCCGATTATGACCGTCGGAGGCACCCGACCTCCCCGCGGGCGGGTGGCTGAGGGGTCGCCGACCCCCGAATCACCGCGCGCCTGCGTTCAGGTGGTGAGCGGCGAAGGCGGCCACCTCACCCTCGCGCGCTCATGGCGAAAGAGCGGTGCCCTGCGGAGAAGCCGGAGTGAAGGTGATGGAGAAGCTGGAACCGGGCGACGCCTGCTCAATGAGAGGCGCGGAGGGGCCGGCAGACGGTGGGGCCGAGACGTCGAGCGGTCCGGCGGGGCTCTGGTACACGAGGTGCAGCGTCCGTCCCCCATCCGATGTCGCGTAGAGCGCGCCCGAGGGCAGGCTGATGAAACCGTGCTCCGCGTCCACGAAATCGAGGTCCACGTGGGAGCCCGCGACCTCCAGCTCGGGGTGAGACGGCCCCGGGGTCTGCCAGGAACGGCCGCCGTCCGTGCTCTCGGCGATGGTGCCGTCCTGGAGCAGGGTGACGACCGTTCCGTCCGGAGTGATCACGGCACCGGGGACGCTGTTCTCAGGGGTGGGCAGCGCGCCGCACTGCGGGCTCCACGTCGCGCCGCCGTCCTTCGTGGCGTAGACGCAGGGAGTACTTGAGGTGGTGGCCAACCCGACCATCTCGCCGTCGTCGGGCGTCGTGAAGGTGGGCGGCTCGAGGAAGGAGAGCGTGACCGACGGTGGGATCGGAAGCGTCTGGGGCTGCCAGGTGCGCCCGCCGTCGTGGGTGACGAGAAGGGCGGCGTACCCCATATCCGGCTGGGGGTTGCTCACCAGGCAGGCGCCGACGATCCACCCGGTGCTGAGCGTGCTCCAGCCCGTGCCCAGGGCCAGGCAGCCCTCGGGAAGGGCGATCGGTCCCGGTCCCGTCAGGGGCGGCACCCGGGTGACGGGGCTCCACTCTGCTCCGGCGTCGGAGGTCTCCCAGAAGGCGACGGATTCCTCGACCTCGCCGTCCGACGCCGCCTGCTCGTACTCGCCCATCAGGAAGCCGCGGTAAGGGTCCAGGAAGGTCACGCTGCCCTGCGTGACCGGGAGCGTGAGTCGCGTCCAGGTGACCCCACAGTCCGAGGTCTGGTACACGCTCGACGGGAGCTGTTGGGACGTGGGCCTCTCCCCCCACGCGTGAGCGGCGTCGCTCGTCCCGATGAGGCTCGCCCCGAACAGGTATCGGTCGGAGGCTGGCGGCGAGACGCTTCGCCAGTGCGCGCCGCCGTCGCCGGTCACCATCACCGCCTCGTTGAGGACTAGGGCGCTGGCGGCGCCCTGGGGCCACACAGCCAGGGTGGCCCATCCATGGGTCGCGTCGAGCATGCGCAGACCGACGAGTGCGGTGGGAGCCAGGGGCGCAGTCGTGGAGGCGGACCCCGAGGTTGGCGTCGCGGCCGCGCTCCCGCCGCTCCCGCAGGAGGTCGAGGGGGATCCGTCAGGGCTCACCACCACGAGCGCCGAGATCAGTCCGGAGGTGGCAAGGATCGTCGCCGCGGCCAGGCTGACGAGGCGGCGGAGTGTCATCCTGCCGAGGAGACGGTGGGTGAAATTCACGTCGATCGCATCGGCACTCTAGCCGATGCGAGCCGCCTCCGCTACCGGACGACGGGGGACGCCGCCACCCTCTGCCCCAGGGCGCGGAAGTGGAGCAGGGCGGTGGGGAC
>DNAU01000154.1 GCA_003491925.1 Chloroflexota bacterium | reverse complement strand
CACCTGCGCCACCACCCACGACTACAACGGCGGCTGGGTCCAGGACTTCGGCGTCGGGCACTTCACGGGTGACCTCCGCGGGGTGGCCATCGACCCGGTCAACAACCTGCTCTACGTGGTCGACGCCCAGGCCGGACGGGTGGAGGAGTTCAACCTCAGCGGCACCTGGATCACCCAGTTCGGCTCCCTCGGCACCGGTCCCGGGCAGTTCCAGGACGGTGGTCGCCAGGTGACGGTCGACAACGAGGGCAACGTCTGGGTCGCCGATTACAGCGACTACCGCTTCGAGGAGTTCACCTCGGCGGGCGTCTTCGAGGCCGTCTACCCGCAGCCGCCCGAGCCGCCGGCCCCGGGCTCCCTCTCCGAGGCCCGCGGGGTGGCCGTCAACCCCAACGACGGGACGGTCTGGGTGGCCGACGCCTGGAACGACCGCTTCCAGGAGTTCGCGCCCGACGGGGCCTTGGACGCGACCTATGGGCACCGCGCCAGCACGCCCCCCTACGGCCTGGACTACCCCCGGGGCATCGGGGTCGATCCGGCCACCGGCAACGTCTGGGTGATGGACACCCGTGACTACTACGTCCGCATCTACGCCGAGGACGGCACCTACCTCTACAGCCTCGGGAGCGGCCTCGACTCCAATGCTTCGGGGAGCTTCGAGGCTCCCGTCGACGTGAGCTTCCACACCACGGGCGGCACCGAGTACGCGTACATCGCCGACTACTGGTCCTGCGACGTCACCATCTGGAACGCCTCCGCCGACCCGCCGGCCTATGCGGGTCAGATCAGCAACGTGTGCAACAACTTCGGGGTCGCGGTGGATCCCTCGAGCGGCGACATCTACGTGACCCAGCAGGGGGGCTTCGAGGCCTCGCCGGTGACGGTCTTCAGTCCCTTCAACCCCAGCAGCCCGACCAGCTTCTCCACCATCGGCCACCTGGGCAGCTTCGGGAGCGGGACCGGGCAGTTCGAGACCCCGTGGGGCGTCGACGTGGTCAACGGCCTGGTCTACGTGAGTGACACCAAGCGCGACGACATCGAGGTCTTCCAGGAGAATGGCAGCTACGTCGGCCAGTTCGGGTCCAAGGGCAACACCGCCGGCCAGTTCAATGAGCCGTCGGAGCTCGCGAGCGACGCCCAGGGCGACATCTACGTCGCCGACGCCAACGTGGGTCGGGTGCAGGAGTTCTCGTACAGCGTGGTGCCGCCCGCGCCGGGCAGCGACACCACCCCACCCACGGTGACGCTCACCTCACCCACCTCCCAGCAGATGATGCCGGCGTCCGAGGTGACCATCACCGGGACCGCAACCGACAACGTGGGGCTGGGTGACCTGGAGGTCGCCGTCCACAACGCCACCACCAACCTCTGGTGGAACGGGAGCCTCTCCAACTGGTCCTCGACCAAGGAGTGGAACATCGCGGCGCCGGTGTGCACCACGATGACCTCGTGCACGTTCAGCTTCGGTTTCGTCGGCGAGACCTACGGCGGCACCTACACGGCCACCGCACGGGCGGTCGACACCAGCGGCAACTCGGCGACCACGCCGCTGGTCAAATTCACGGTGGAGAGCTCCTAGTGCGCCGGGCCCAGAAGTAACTTCCGAGCCAGTGCACCAGCCGCAGGCGGAGGCCCGCTCGGTCGCCTCAGAGCTCGGGCGGATATCCGTGAGCGGCGAGGCGGCTGGCCAGCAGGCTGGTCAGCCGCTCCACCTCCGCGGCGGGGAGGTCGCGGCGGAAGGCGTCGGCGCGCCCGCGTTCGAAGGTGTAGCGCCGGAAGCCGCGCTCGAAGCCGTCCTCCCATCCCAGCGCGCAGAAGTCGAGCAGCGAGGAGAAGACCTGGCGTGGTTGGGCGGTCACGTCCTCGTAGCGGACCTCCAGCCACCGATCCGCGGGGAGCCGCGCTGACGCCCCGTCGAAGGCGTCGATGAGCAGCGCCCAGAGCAGGCCGGCGAGGACCGCGAAGGAGCGGCCCGAGGCCTCCCACTCCGCCGCCATCGCCGTCGGCAGGAGCCCCCACTGCCACCGCTCCGGGCCGCCGTAGCCCTGCCACCAGGGCATCTGCAACCAGGAGTTGGCGACCGCGCGCCCGTCGCGGACCACGTGGACGAAGCGTGCCTCCGGGAAGATCCGGTCGAGGAACCCCGCCCGTGGCCATCCGGTGAACTTGTGGATGAAGGTGGTGGTTCCCTGGGCGAGCGACCGGGAGACGAAGAAGTCCCGCAGGCGCCGGTCCAGCCAAGGGGTGACGTCGGTGGCGGTGAGGTCGCGAGCGGGGGTGCTGAGCACCGGCGAGAGCTCCCGGTCCAGGGCCCGGTAGGCCTCCGAGGGTGCGTAGCGGAGGCGGCCTTTCTGGGTGGCCCGAGCGGGGAGGCCGCGGTAGAGGGGACCGTTCCACCGCGACGCCGCGGGTGGCAGCGGGTACCGATCCTCGAGGTTGGAGACGAAGCCGGCCGCGGGATGGCGGCAGAGGATCTCCTCGACCAGGGTGGAGCCGCAGCGACCGGTGCCCAGGACGAAGATCATCTGCGGCCGGCCGCCGGCTGGAGACACGTGATGCCCCTCCCCAGATCGGCCACGGGCCCGCCCGCGGCCTCCGCTGAACCGTTCCCCGGATTCTCCCATGCCCACCTTTCGATTCGAATCGCGGAAGGCGGGCAACCCATTCTGGGTGGAGACACGACCGCCGGGCCCGGTTACCCTCTTCTTCACTAGCTTCGCTTCGTGAGGGCGCATCCCGAGCGAAGGAGCTGGAGGCGAGCCGCAGCGGCTCGCCGCGAGGCGAGAGGGTGCGCGGAGAGAGCCCGGATGGACATCCCGATTGCAGTCGCCGGTCTGATCGTCGGTTTCGTGGTCGGCATGACCGGGATGGGGGGCGGCGCCCTGATGACGCCGGTCCTGATCCTGATCTTCGGCGTCTCGGCGCCGGCCGCGATCTCCAGCGACCTGGTGGCGTCGGTGATCATGCGGCCGGTGGGGGCGGCGGTCCACCTCCGCCGGGGCACGGTGCAGGGCGGTCTCGTCCTCTGGCTCTCGATCGGCTCGGTGCCGATGGCGTTCGTCGGTGTCCTGCTCATCAAGGTGCTGGCCCACGGCCAGCAGATCCAGAACATCGTGCAGCTCGCCCTTGGTGCCGCGCTGCTGGTGTCCGCGGCAGCGATGGTCCTGAAGGCGCTCATCAACCTCCGCCAGCGCGCTCGCAACGAGCACCTCCGCGAGCCCGAGCCCGCTCAGGTCCCGGTCCGCAAGGTTCGCACCCTGCTGATCGGAGCTCTCGGGGGGCTGGTGGTGGGGATGACCTCGGTGGGTTCGGGGTCCCTGATCATCGCCTGCCTGCTCTTCCTCTACCCACGGCTGAAGGCGTCCCAGCTGGTGGGCACCGACCTGGTCCAGGCCATGCCCCTGGTGGCCTCGGCGGCGCTCGGGCACCTCATCTTCGGCGACGTCCAGTTCGCCCTGACCGCCGCCCTGGTGGTCGGCAGCGTCCCGGGCGTCTTCCTGGGTGCGCTGGTCTCGTCCCTGGCTCCGCCGCGCCTGGTCCGCCGGGCCCTCGCCATCGTGCTCACGGCGTCGGGGCTCAAGCTGGTTGGGGTGGGCACCCTCGAGCTCGGGATCATCCTGGCCGCGGTGCTCATCGTCGGGCCGCTAGTTTGGGCCCTGGTCCGCCGGGTCGACGGGTTCGCCCCCTGGGCACGGTCACGCGAGCTCCAGGCGCACCTCGCCGGCCGCAGGGTCGAGGCCGACAGCGCCGGCGCGCCCTCCCCTCAGGCGGTGTCAGGAGGCGGCTGACCCGGGCGTGAGGACCGTCCGGATCAGGCGGTCTGGTGGCCCTGGCGCCAGACGATGCTGGCCGCGATCAGCGCCACGACCGCGACGATGCCCGCCACCAGCGCGTGCTTGGGCTGGTGGCCGTAGTGGCTGGCCAGGAAGGTCGACTTGACCGTCAGCCAGTAGATGGCGAGCGCCGCGCAGGCGACGGCGACGACCAGCAGGCCAACGGCGATGGCGCGAAACACGGTGCGATTTGGGCTGGGACTGCTGACAGACACGGACACTTCCGGATTCCCCCTCGTGACACTCGGTGGTGAGGGTGCCGGCATCTGACCGACCCCATGCCATATGGTACCTGGAAGGGCGGGCTGCAGTGCCCGGGTCAGGCGCCCTTGTGGTGCCAGGGCCCGAGCGGCCGGCGCCACGGACCGGCGAGGACCAGACCCAGCATCACGGCGATCAGCACCAGGGAGGCGGCCCACTCGAGGGCGATAGCCGCCGGAGAACCGAGGACCGACAGCGCGAGGGTCCAGTCGTTGACCGCGACGGCCAGGGTCCCGACCGGGGCCGCATGTCCGTCACTTATCGCGGTGAGGGAGGAGGCGGCGGCGCCGTTCCCCGAGGTGGGGGACTGGCCCGAACCCGACGTGCCCGACGGCGGGGTGAGCGCGCCCGAGTTGTTGGTGGCTCGCCGGGTCGGAACCGGTGTGGGCACGGCGGTCGGCGCCGCGGTGGGAACCGACGTCGGCACCGACGTCGGCACCGGAGTCGGTACCGGCGTCGGGACGGCCGTGGGGCGCGGGGTGGGAGTGGGGGTGGGAGCGGGGGTCGGAGTCGGAGTGGGCTTGGGGGTCGGAGGCGGGGTGGGCTTGGCCGTGGCCGTCGGCGTCGGCGTCGTTGTCGGTGTCGGCGTGGGCTTCGGGGTCGGCGTCGGCGTGGGTGTCGGCGTGGGCGTGGGCGTGTGGTGGGGGGTGGGTGTTGGCGTCGGAGTCGGTGTCGACGTTGCTGCCCGGATCGCGAGCTGCGGCGCAGCGGTCGCGCCGACGCCGCTCACCGCGGTCAGGGCGAGGCCGGTCGCGACGGCGAGGAATGCGAAGGAGAGATGCCGCCGCAGTGAGCGACGGGCGGAAAGCGGTGGCATGGCCATGCGCGCGGTCTCCTCGACGACCCGGCCGCCCTCGTTGCAGGGTGGTTCGGCTGGCGCGTTCATGTTCGCCCTGGGTCGGGACACCTGTCCGGCGTGTCCCGTGGCTTGTCACCTCGCCACCACCTTTTCGCAACGGCGCGAGACGGCGCCGCAACGCCACGGTTGCTCTCGTTCCCCAGGGGTGGCGCAGCGGGTCACCCGGCCCGGAGAGGGGCTCCGGCGGCCGGACGGGACCTGGATCGCGACGCACCGCTTACGTCCGCCACCTGTACGGACGCGATCCCCGAGACCCCACGCTCTACCACTTGGTTGTCGACACGACAGTGATGCCCGTCGCGGCGTGCGTCGATGCGATCATCGTCGCGGCCACCGGTTTCTGGGACGCTCCGCGATGAGCCGCGCGCCCTCTTCAGAAGAGGCCAGACAGGGGTCCGATCTCGGGCGCAGGCCACGGCGTCGCCCTCCGCCGCTCGCGGTCGACGTCCCGTTCCTGGGCACCAGCTTCACCCCAAGCAAACCGGCCGCGACGGCGCCGCTGAGCCTTTTCAACTGCCGGACGGCCAGTCGGGGCGCCGGAGAGAGGAGCCCCCATGACGCCTACGCCCGAGCCAATGCATCTGAGTGGGCGCGTGTATCATGATCCAGCTGAGCTCCGGCTCCACTTGGATGACCTGGGGATGCGGAGGTGAAGTGCCCCTCCACCACCTAGATGTGCCGCCAATGATGAGGTACCCACGGATCTGCACTGTCGAACCAGGTCTGCCGCCCAATGCCATTCGCGGTGATTGCCGACAAGGGCTCGCATGACTGAGGCACCCACCGGTGCAGCTGACCGAGAAGTACGGCGTTCTCCGCTTGGGCCTACCCAGCCGCGGCCGCGAGCGACCATACGACACATCCTCACAGCTGCAATCGGTCTGGCAGCGATCGCCGGCCTTGTCCTATTCCTGAATCCTGCACACGTGGGGGCTGCTCTGTCCCACTTTCATTTGGCACTGATAGCGCCCATTGTCCTGCTCTCGGTCTTGGTCTACGTCCTCCAGGGTGTACGCTGGCACTTCCTTCTCAGGGACGTCGGCACAAGCTTTCGACTACGCGACACGATTCTCATCAGCCTGGCCGGTCAAACGATCAGCGCCATCGTGCCACTCGGCGACCTCACCCGCGCTGCCTTCGCGAGCACCGCCGGCGGCACTGACTTCGGAGTCGTCGCGGCCACGGTGACCGTTCAGGAACTGTCATACACGTTGATCCTCATCCTCGCGGGCCTGCCGGCGATCCTCGCGCTCGGTTACGGCCTGACCGCCGTGATCCCAGTCGTCGTTGGCATCGTGGCCATCGTGATCGTACTCACCGTCTCGCCGGTATTCTGCGTGGTGCACAACTTGGTATCCCACATCCCGCTCCTCAGGCGGTTGCTCCCTGCCATCGATGAGCTACAAGAGCAAGCCGCGAAGTTGCTCCATCGCCCCGATGCGCTCATCCTATCGATTCTCGACGCTGCTCGAGTCGTCGTTGCCGTCACAGCCTTCTGGCTGGTGTTGCAGGCCCTCGAACCGGGTCAGGCCGGCTGGTGGCAGGCAGCGTTTGTTCTCGCTCTTGGCACGATTGGTGGAGCGGTGAGTCTGATTCCCGGAGGCGCTGGCGCCAACGAGGCGAGCGTCGCCGCTCTGCTCATTTTCTTGGGCTTCAGCCCCGGTGCTGCCGGCGCCGCAGCGATCATCCAGCGCGTGCTGGTAACCGGACTCTCACTCGGTCTAGGCGGCGGAGCCTACGCTGCCATCCACACCCGCCTTCACCTCGGCAGGATGTTTCAGCTGGTCTCACGGCAGACGGCTGGCGCGGTCGGCCCGGTGCGCGTGCCGGGAGGATAGCCTAACGTGAACCTGCAGAGCCTGCTGACAGTCGTCGGCCACGAGCCCCACGTAGAGGGAGTTAGTCCAAGAGTAAGGTGATGAATTGCGGCGGTCAGCCGACTCGCGTGGGTAAGCGAGTCCTCCACCGAGTGACAACCGTGCTGCGCGGGGTCTTTGCTCACCCACTCGCCAGGCTGGCAGTCACCTTGCTGGCGCTGGGCATCTTCATTCACTCCGTGAACCTGGGAGCGGCTCTCGCCAAGTTCAGTCACCTGCAGGGGCCGTGGGCTCTGTTGGCAATGGCACTGACTGGACTGTCCGTCCTGGCCAGCATCCTCGAGTGGGGCTTTCTACTCCGGGGAGCAGGCGGGCGCGTGGGCTGGCACTACCTGGGGAACTGGTACATGAAGGGGCTATTCATCAACCAGGTGGTTCCAGCCGGGATCGGCAGCGACGCCGCCCGGGCTGTCCAGGTGGGCCGGAGAGTCGGCTACGGCGCAGTGATCGCCTCTCTGGTTGGAAGCCGGATGGCTGGCATGCTGGGAATGGCTTTCTGGGGGCTGGCTGGCGCGGTGGTGCTCAACACCGTATTTCACACCAATGACGTGGTGGGCTTCGCACTCTTCAGTGGCCTGATGCTTGCCATGTGGGCGCTCGCGCTGGTGGCGGAGCATCTGTTCGCTGGAATTCGAGGAAAGGAACGCCAGTCGAGGTCGTGGCGCAACAATCAGGTGACCGAGCGCTTCGCTACGTTGCTGCACTCCCTCGGTCGTTATCGTGGTGCCCCCACAGCGCTGCTGTTGACAATTTTAGCTGGCGCTATCGGCTGGGGCCTGAACCTGGTCTCATTGGAGGCGTTTAGTCGTGCCCTCGGCCACGACATCTCGTGGGGCGTGTTCGCACTGGCACTGCCGATTGCCCTGCTGGTGACCTTCATCCCCATCTCAGCCAACGGCATCGGAATCCGAGAGGGGGTGCTGGTCTTCCTGCTAGCCCTGTTCCATGTGCCAGTCGCAACGGCAACGGCGATGGCGCTGTTCGTCGACTTCCAGCTGCTTCCCTTCGCGGCCTTCGGTGGAGTGGTGCACCTGAGTGAGGTCACCGTCAGGCGCGCCCACCATAGACTCATCGAGGTTGGCAACCTAGAAGGGAGTCTGCGACTCTTATACCCTGCCCTTCGCTGGTTGGTGGCACCCGAGGCGATCACAGATCTCGCCAGCAGCTGACGAGTCGCCCAAGTCATGGTGCGGTAGCCGAACCCCTCCGCCGTGGCCGGCAGCGAGTCGTCCTCAGAGGGCGGCGTCCCTCGACTTCCCCGGCTCCCTCTCAGCCTAGCCATCCCCAGCACCCCATGCCCGTGGTGACCGCGTATTGGTCACCACCTCACCTCCACCTTAGCTCCGCGCCGCGGTTCCGCCTGCGATGAGGCGATGACGGTGCTCGTGCATATCCACAGTGTTGCGATCGCCTGATCGGTGGCGTCGGTCGGGTTCACCCCACAGCCCGTGGCTCGTCGGAAGGGTGGTGAATGGTGCCGTTGTGCGATCAGCCGGCGGCGATGCCCAGGGCATCCGCGACGACATCGAGAGCGGAGAGGTGACCCTCGACAGACCCCAGCCCACAGTTCATGGTGTTGATCGAGACGTGGCTGGCTCCGGTCTCGCGCCAACGCCCGATCAGGTCCACTAGATCCCATAGCTTCTTGT